>CAVHKR010000186.1:0-3110 GCA_963636615.1 Acutalibacteraceae bacterium
GTTTAAGACTGAAAGCTACCGTAGGAAATATCTTATCTGCCTCAACTTTTCCTGCAGCCGATGTAATTCCCTCCAATAATCCGCCATGCTGCTGTATGTAGATAGCAAGAACAGCACCAAGAATAAGGAACAGCAGGTTCATGGGAATCATCATGGTAACAGAGGTAAACACATTTTTCTGAGCCTCCTTTATATTCTTGCAACTTAACGACTTCTGCATCATAGCCTGATCCAAGCCGGTCATTGCCACAGGAATAAGAATACCGCTGAGAAATCTCTTCATCCAGTTTGTAGCTGTAGATAAATCTGTGTCAAACACCTTTGAATACTCGCTGCCATGAACATTTACAAACATATCGGTAAAACTCCAACCCATCTCCTTGCATATAAAGAACACCGAGACAACAACAGCAACAATCATAAATGTTGTCTGTATTGTATCTGTCCAGATAATTGTCTTAACACCACCCTTCATTGTATACAATATGGCAAGTATCACAAACACAGTGGCCGCAATCCAGAACGGCACCCCAATCTCCTTTAGCACAAAATTATACAGCACAAAAATTACAAGAAATGTCCTTACTGTTGCACCAAGCAGGCGAGAGATGATAAAGAACGATGCCCCTGTCTTATAGCTGCAATTGCCGAACCTGTTATCGAGATAAGTATAGATAGAGGTAAGGTTCATCTTATAGTACAGAGGCAGTAATAAAAGAGCAATAATTGCATAACCTATAATCATTCCCAACAGCATTGGAAGATAGAAGAACTTCTCGTTGTACACATTGCCCGGAACAGACATAAATGATACTCCGGAGAGCGAAGCTCCAATCATTCCGTAGGCAACCAAAAACCAGTTAGATCTCTTGTTCCCTGTAAAATAGGACTGATTGTCGGCCTTTCGGGAGGTAATGAAAGCTATACCAAAAAGCAAAAGGGTATAGAGCAGAAAGGTAATTAAAAGTACAGTTGAATTCATCTGTTGTTATTTTAAACTTCGTTTACAATTATTTATCAAGCCTTAAATGGCTGCCTGTTCTGTATGGATTTGCCAAGCGTAAGTTCATCTGTGTACTCCAAATCATCTCCAAAGCCAACACCTCTGGCAATAGTGGTAATCTTTATGTCAAACGGAGCCAGCTTTTTGAATATGTAGAAAGATGTAGTCTCCCCCTCCATCCCGGTATTAAGAGCCAAAACCACCTCCCTTATCTCCCTGTTGCCAACTCTCTCAACAAGCCGCTCTATGGTAAGATCGCTTGGCCCTATCCCATCCATAGGGGATATTATTCCTCCAAGAACATGATACAGACCATTGTACTGTTGGGTATTCTCCAAACTTATAACATCCCTTACACTCTCCACCACACATACAACAGACCTGTCCCTCTTTGCATCGGAACAGACAGGACATATATCCCTGTCAGAGATCATATTACATTCACCACAATATCTGACCTCATTCCTAAGCCTTGTAAAGGCATTAGAGAAACGGTCAACCCTATCTGCCGGCTGCTTAAGAAGATACAAAGCAAGGCGCAAAGCCGTCTTGCGGCCAACACCGGGCAAAGATGCAAACTCTTCAACAGCATCCTCCAACAGCCTGGATGAATAGTTATCTCTCAAAATCTATCTACTTTGTTGAGTTATAATAGTCTACCGCTTTTCTAACAGAACCGTGTTCCAAAAGCAGCCTCTTTGCAAATTCGTAATCGGGAATCTTAGCCTCATCCATAATCATCCTTGTACCCCTGTCTACCAATTTGGCATTGGAAAGCTGCATATCAACCATCTTGTTTCCCTTCACATGCCCCAAACGAACCATTGTAGAGGTAGAAATCATGTTAAGAACCAATTTCTGAGCAGTACCGGATTTCATTCTGGTACTGCCTGTAACAAACTCAGGCCCAACAACAGCCACTATAGGAATATCAACCTCCTTTGTTATAGGAGAGTCCGGATTACAGGTAACACATCCGGTAAGCATCCCACGCTTTCTGGCCTCTCTGCATACCCCTATAACGTATGGTGTTGTTCCCGATGCAGCAATACCAACTACAACGTCATTCTCTGTAGGATTAAACGGCTGCAAATCTCTCCATCCACCATTTAAATCATCCTCTGCATTCTCAACAGCCTTTCTTATTGCAGTATCGCCACCTGCTATAAGCCCAATTATAAGATTAAAAGGAGCACCATACGTAGGAGGAATCTCTGAGGCATCTAGAATGCCAAGACGGCCACTGGTACCTGCGCCCAAATAAAACAATCTACCGCCCCTCTTCATCCTCTCAACAATACCCTCTACAAGTTTCTCAATCTGTGGTATACATTTTTCAACTGCATACGGAACATTCTTGTCCTCGTTGTTCATCCCCTCCAAAAGCTCTCTAACGGACATCTTATCCAAATCTGAATAGTGTGATGACTGCTCGGTTATCTTCATCGTAAAATATTTTTGTAATACTATAGTTAAATCATTTTATTGCCTTATGATACTCCACAAGACCATCAATAGGAGACTTCAATATCTTACCAATCTCTGCACCGAATCTCCCGGCAGCCTCAATAAGGTAATCGGAAAAATAGTAGGCAACAGACCCAACAAGATTCACCTTATACTGTTTGTAGTTGTAGTGAGATATATTCCTTTCAAAGAAATCCCTAAAACTATCCATCACAATACCTTTGATATGCGAATCATCCCTAAATTCATTTATGAACGGGCAGAATGAAGCAAGGAAACGGTTTGGCATAGGCTGTTTGTATACCCTCTCTACAATCTTCATATAATCCAAATCATACCTTTTTACAAACTCCGCCTCTATATGCTTTGGAAGCAAACCCTTTATGAAATCAGAAACAAGCCTCTTGCCCAAATTTCCTCCACTACCCTCATCACCAAGAATAAAGCCCCCCGCCTTAACATTATCTACAATATTCTCACCATCATAGAAACAGGTATTTCCCCCAGTTCCCATTATACATGCAATACCTTGGCTATGTCCGCACAACGCACGCGCAGCGGCAAGCAGATCAGAAGCAGCATAACAGACAGCACCACCAAGAGCCACATCAATTGCATCACTGATTGTTTTTATATGTTC
>CAVHKR010000187.1:0-3070 GCA_963636615.1 Acutalibacteraceae bacterium
CCTATAAGGAATGTGAACTGGAATGTTGAACCTTGGCGTGTAGAGCAAAAGACAGACTATGACAAGTTGAATCTGGAGATTACTACAGATGGTTCAATTCATCCAAAGGAGGCTTTGAAAGAGGCCGCAAAAATCCTTATACATCATTTTATGTTGTTCTCTGATGAGAAGATCAGTTTGGAGGCACCGCCTGAGGTTGTCAGCAATGAGTTAGATGAGGAGTCGCTGCGTATGCGTCATCTTCTTCTTACCAAGCTATCTGACATGGAACTGTCGGTGAGAGCTCTAAATTGTCTTAAAGCAGCTGAAATAGAGACATTTGCAGATTTGGTTTCGCACCAGAGATCTGAACTTATGAAGTTCAGGAACTTTGGAAAGAAATCTCTA
The DNA here is from genome assembly GCA_963636615.1 of Acutalibacteraceae bacterium. GTDB lineage: Bacteria > Bacteroidota > Bacteroidia > Bacteroidales > UBA932 > Egerieousia. Next base: position 388 of record CAVHKR010000187.1, read on the forward strand.
ACTGAAATAGACACCTTGGTTGAGAGACTTAAGCTCAACTTTGGAATGGATGTTTCTAAATATAACATAGAAATTAAAAAAAATAATAATACAAAATGAGGCATAATAAGTCATTCAACCATTTAGGTAGAAAGAGCGGTCACCGTAAGGCGATGCTTGCAAATATGGCTTCTTCTCTCTTGTTGCACAAGAGGATAGAGACTACACTTGCTAAGGCTAAGGCTTTGAGGGTTTATGTTGAGCCGCTTATTACCAAATCTAAGGAGGACAGTACTCACTCAAGAAGAACTGTATTCAGCTATCTGAAGCAGAAAGAGGCTGTTACCGAGCTTTTTAGAAATATTGCTCCTAAGATTGCAGACCGTCCCGGCGGATATACACGTATTCTTAAAACAGGGTTCCGTGTAGGAGATGCTGCAGATATGGCAATTATAGAGTTGGTAGATTTCAACGAGGCTGCTCTTGCATCTACTCCTAAGAAGGAGGTTAAGAAACCTGCTACACGTAGAAGTAGAGCCAAGAAGGCTGCTGCACCTGCAACAGAGACTCCTGCAGAAAAAGAGACTCCTAAAACAGAGGGGACTCCTGCTGTTGAAGCTCCTGCAGCTGAAGAGACCAAGGCTGAGTAATTTAGCAAGAGCTTGATAGGAAAACAGGGACGACCAATCATTTTGGTCTCCCTTTTTTATTGGCTTTATTCTAATGTAGCCGGCATATATCTTTAAACTGCTCTTTCAACTCCTCTGTCTTTACAAGAAACTCCCTGTAGCTGCGGCTCTCTATGTTAAATGGGACATGTTGTTCCGCTAACGAAATTTTCTCCGCGAGCTTCATTGCCGGGGCAATATCCCTCTTAAAGCAGTTTTCTACAAACTTTTCAAATATATATTTAACAGCAACATGAGAGGGGTGTACCAGATCTTCTGCGTAGAATCTGTAATCTCTCAATTCATCTGTCATGATCTCATAGGAGGGGAAGTATGTAACATTGCGATTGTCAACAACCTGCTCAAGGGCAAGATGGAGGGAGGCTTTGCTTATGGTGTTTCCGTGCAGACCATCTTTAAGGTGTCTTATTGGACTTATCGTAAAGATAATCTGCCTTGGATTTGGCAAACTGTTGTTATCCCGATGGTGATAATCAGATGTAAGGAGGTCAATAATCCGTTTCAGATTCTCCACTATAGAGGTTACCGATAAAAGCTCTCTTCTAAAGAGGGCTGGGTTGAGCTTGTTGCAGTTGGCTACTACTGCATCTGTCTCTATCTGCCTGTAACACCATGCAGTACCCAAGGTGATAAGGATTACTGTTGCTCTGTTAAGATAGTCAGATGCGGCCTTTAGAGATTCATTTGCGTGCACAAGAAACTCAGATGCTGTTTTTCTTGCAAATGAGGTGTGATGGGACAGCGAATTGTACAGCTCGCCTGTCTTTATTACCTCTGATGGAGTAAAAGGTACCTCCATAATAATCCTTTCTACAGCATTGGCAATGGATATAGGGTTGTACAGGACTCCAAAGGGGTTTACACAGGTACTGAACCTGTAAAAGTCTAACATGTTGCCTATACTCTCTGCAAAACAGGAGCCCAACAACATTATATTATCTCTATATCCTATTCTGTAAGGGTATGTGCTGTATAATACGGGGGTGGTGAATTTTATCATTTGAGAGATTTTAACGTGTTTAGTATCTTGTCTTTTCCGGCTCTTCCAATAGGAGAGTCGCTGAATATCTTGTTGAATTGTGTTTTTGTAATATTCTCCATAAAGGATTTAGGGTTATCAATAAGTTGGGCTGTTCCGGGGTGAATATTTACAAGTTCATCCATGCCGGGGCTGTTTTTGCCGTTCCATGGGCAGGCGTTAAGACAACTGTCGCATCCAAAGATATACTTTTGCGGGTTTGGCAGGTTGGAGGGGAATACCTCTTTTCTATTCTCTATTGTTTGGTAAGAGATACATCTGCCGGCATCTATCCTCCCGGGCTTGTATAGAGCTCCGGTAGGACAGGCATCCATACATCTATGGCACTCTCCACAGAGAGAAAAAGGGTCACAGCTGTTGCTCAAGTTGTAATGCTCTCCCCCTGTGTTGTCGGCTCGGTCAGATTCTTTTGGAATTTCAAGTATAATTTCGCTTAAAAGGGTTTTAACGCCCGCCTTTCTGCTTATGAGGAAGCCGTTTTTACCTATAGCTCCCAATCCGCAAGCCGTTGCCATTGCCCGTTCCATTACAGGAGCCGAATCTGTAAAGCACCTGCCGTTAGCCTCCGGTATGGTTTCCTGTATTGAGCCAAGTATTCTTTGCAGCCTCTGTTTTAGTACAATATGGTAGTCCTTACCCATTGCATATTGAGCTATTTTGGGGTTGCCGTTGGTTGCAACTACAGGTTTGGGGTTGTTGTATGAGGCAAGGAATGCTATAACATAGTAGTTATTCTTTGATGTGTTGAAATTGTTAATAAGCAGCCCCGGAGATTGTTTAATATCTAAATGATTGTACAGATAGCCCATTTTGGCAAAGTCTCCGTTCTCCATGGCACTGCTGTAATGCTCCATTGCAATATTAAGGGTATTTGAACAAAAGGAGAGTGTTGCAATTCCCCAGTCGGCAAATTTCTCCTCATTTGCCAGCTTGTTTATGAGAATATGTAACTTTTTGTTCTCCATTACTTTAATAT
>CAVHKR010000188.1:0-3069 GCA_963636615.1 Acutalibacteraceae bacterium
TAGACTCAACAACATACTCAGCTCCAACTGCTCCCCAGTTAATATCGGCAGGATTCTTCTCGGCTGTAACCCTAATTTCATTACCATTTACAACCAATTTGCCCTCCTTAACCTCAACAGTTCCATCAAATCTCCCATGCATGGTATCATACTTAAGCATGTAAGCCATATATTCAACATCAATAAGGTCGTTAATTGCTACTACCTGAATGTCATCTCTTGTCTGTGCGGCTCTGAAAACCAGACGACCGATACGGCCAAAACCGTTGATACCAACTTTAATTTTACTCATTATCTTAAAATTTTAAAGTGTAAAAAATCTTCTTTTACAGTTCCCCTTAATCATCAAAAATCGTGCAAATGTACATATTTTGTTTTAATTATTATTATCTTTACAATTATTTAGCAATTGGTGACTTTTTGTCACAGGAGATTGATATTCATTAACAACTCCAAGAATGAAATATTACATTATAGCCGGGGAGGCATCCGGAGATCTTCACGGCTCAAATCTTATAAAAGGGATAAAAGAAGTAGACAGCTCGGCAGAGATAAGATGCTGGGGAGGAGGCCTTATGCAAGAGGCCGGAGGAGTGTTGGTACAGCACTACAAGGAGAGTGCTGTAATGGGGTTTGTTGAGGTGCTTGCAAATCTTGGAAAGATAAGTCACAATTTTTCCTTATGCAAAAATGACATTCTCCGGAGCAACCCCAACCTGCTTATCCTAATAGATTATCCAGGATTCAATCTTAGAATAGCAAAATTTGCAAAAGCACACAACATACCTGTATTCTACTATATTGCCCCAAAAGTGTGGGCATGGAAAGAGAGCAGGATAAAACTGCTGAAAAAATATGTAGACAAGCTCTTCATTATATTCCCTTTTGAGATTGAATACTTTAAAAGGCAGGGGATAGATGCCATCTACAATGGTAATCCGTTGGTAGACAGCATTCAATCTTTTAAAGACAAATTGGCAGAAAAAGGCAACGATTACAAAGAGGCGTTTTTTAAGAATAACAATCTGCTTCCCGATAAAAAATTGGTAGCCATGCTCAGCGGCAGCAGACGCAACGAAATTAGCTATCTGCTTCCAAAGATGTTAGATACCATACGCCTTTTCTGTTCAGATCCTAAGTACAAAGGTGAACAGGTACAGTTCGCATTAGCATGCGCCCCATCAATAGAGCGCTCCTACTATGAAGTGATTATAGGTAAGAATATAGAGAAGAACGGCAAACTGCCGGAGGGGAGCCTTACACTTGTAAGCAACGCAACCTATTATGTTCTCTACTACGCAGATGCCGCAATAATCTCGTCGGGAACAGCAAGCCTCGAAACCGCACTCTTTAAGGTACCACAGGTGGTTGGATACGGAGGGAACGAAATATCGTACCAGATAGCCAAACATTTAGTCAAGCTGAACTATATCAGTCTTGCCAATCTCATATTGGACAAACATATATTTAAAGAGCTTATACAACATCTGTGTACTCCAAAAAACCTTGCAGCCGAGCTAAAGTTGCTGTTATGGGACAACAGTACAAGAGAAAGGATGATAACAGACTACAATAAAGTCATTGAGATGCTTGGAAGCGGAGGCACATCGGCAAGAGTAGCCAAGGCAATGATTAACAAGTTCAATGAGCTGCGCAAGCATTAAAGGAAACAATATAAAACATATACAAATGAAACTGCATTTATACAAATATCAAGGTGCCGGAAACGACTTTGTTATAATAGACAACAGAGAGGGTAAGATAGAATTAACTACAGAGCAGATCAGATGGCTGTGCGACAGGCGTTTTGGAATAGGCAGCGATGGCCTTATGCTACTTGGCAAGGCAGAGGGATATGATTTCTCAATGAGATATTTCAATTCAGACGGGCCAGAAGGAACAATGTGCGGAAACGGTGGCAGATGTCTGGTGGCCTTTGCAGACTATTGTGGCATAAAAAACTTCAGATTCACCGCCATAGACGGTGTTCATGAAGCAACAGTCCTTAAAAGAGACGGACTGAGGAAGATTGTAAAATTAAAGATGATAGATATTAAGGGATTTGAGCCATATTCAGGTAGCGCATATTTCCTTAATACAGGTTCGCCCCATTATGTAGAGTTTGTTGGCAGGGTATCAGACTATCCGGTTGCCGAAAGAGGATATTTCTGGAGACATCACAAAGATTTTAGCGGTGGTACAAATGTGAATTTTGTAGAGTTCAGCGGCTACAATGAGGAGAAGAGAGAGATTAACGGTGTACAGATTCCGCTTTATAACAATGATATCTCTGTAAGGACATTCGAACGGGGTGTAGAGGCAGAGACATATGCTTGCGGCACAGGGATAACTGCCTCTTCAGTATGTACTTTCATGAGATTCAACAGGCATAAGATGCTTGAACAGGGGAATGATACAGCCGCATTGCACTGCAGTGTCAAAGCTCTTGGAGACAAACTGTCCGTTGATGCTGTATGGAATGAACAGGAGAAGATGTTCAGGGAGGTGTGGCTTACAGGTCCTGCAACACTCGTCTTTGAGACAACGATAGATATACAATAATAAAAAAGGTCCTGAAAAGAGAATTAATTACTCTAAAATAGATATTTTGTATTACAGACGTAAGGCCGGCCACAAAATGCAGGTCAGCCTTACTTACTTATTGTAAATCCTTGGACCAAAGATTTTGGTTCCCACACGTATAAGCGTACTCCCGTTTTCAACGGCAACAGGATAATCCTCACTCATACCCATTGAAAGCTCTTTAAAATTGGGGAACTCTTTGGCAAAGCGGCTATGCATCTCATCAAAAAGCTGTTTAAGCAGCTTGAACTCCCTCTCTACCTCATTTCTATCATCTGTAAATGTTGCCATACCCATAAGTCCGCATACCTCAATACCTTTAGGCTTTTCTTCGGCTACCTTCTTAAGGAAAGAGGGAATCTCATCGGGAAGAAAACCATGCTTAGACTCCTCTTTAGCTATAAAAACCTCTAACAGGCACCTGCTCACCTTGCCAAATTTCTCGGAGTACCTGTTTACCTCATCAAACAGTTTAGGGGTGTCTAT
>CAVHKR010000189.1:0-3062 GCA_963636615.1 Acutalibacteraceae bacterium
TCAAACCTGTAACCTTCTGATCCGTAGTCAGATGCTCTATTCAATTGAGCTACGGGGCCTATTCAGGCAACCGAAAGGCAAACCTGATTATGCGTTTTTAACAAATGCTTTCTCTTTGATACGAGCTTTTTTACCAGTAAGAGCTCTTAGATAGAACAATTTAGCTCTTCTGACCTTACCAACCTTTTCAAGTGATATGTCAACGATAAACGGAGACTGATAAGGGAATATCCTCTCAACACCTACGCCGCTTGAAATCTTTCTGATTGTGAAGGTTTTTGTAGAGCCGTGCCCTTTGGTCTGGATAACAACTCCACGGAACTTCTGAAGTCTCTCCTTGTCACCCTCTTTAATTTTGTAGGTAACTGTAATAGTATCACCTGGTTTGAAACCGGGATAGTTCTTCTTCTCGCCGGCAAATGCCTCTTCGGCAACTTTTATTAAATCTACCATTATATTTAATTTCTTTATTGTTGCAACATTATAGATTCACCTATTACTGTGCTTATAAGAGGTTGCTTTTTGTTTTGGGACTGCAAAAGTACTATTTTTTTTTGAACAAACAAATTTTTTATAAACATCTTCTGTGGCGTTAGCGTCTATGTCCTTTATACATAGCTCCTCCAATACAACTGAACTTTGCTCCGGTAACACTGCTCATGCAATTAGGCAGATCTGTAACATAGAGCGCTCCAAGAAAAGCAAATATAAGAGCCTCCTTAAAATTTATGGTAAGAGCATCCGGCAAAACATATTCGGCTTGCGGAGTATATTGTCTCATCAGCTTAATAAGGAATTTATTGAATGCTCCACCCCCTGTAACAAGCACCTTGCCGCTTTTCACATTTTGCGACACCTGATATGCTGCATGATGACAAAAGGTAGAGAGCTTGTCCGAAAGCGAAAGAGAGTTGCCCTCCTTATCTTTAAAGTTGTCTAACATTGGAAAAATCTCCTCCTCCACCCACTCGCGCCCCAAAGATTTTGGCCCGCTTAAAGAGTAGTAGGAAAGAGCGTTAAGCTGTTGCAACAACTCCTCATTGCATCTTCCCGATTCAGCTAATTTCCCATCTTCATCATACTCTTTTCCTATAGCACGCATATATCTGTTCAGGACATAGTTGACAGGCGAAATATCAAAAGCGTGGCGCACCCCGTCACTGCCATCCCATGAGATATTTGAAAATCCTCCAATATTAAGGCAGTAATCATAATCGCCAAAAAGGGCGCGATCCCCTACCGGAACCAAAGGTGCTCCCTGCCCTCCCAACGCAACATCAGTAGTTCTAAAATCACAGATTGTATCTACCTCTGTCTCAGCGGCAATTGCAGCTCCACTCCCTATCTGGGTTGTAAAATGCTTTTCGGGCTGATGAAAAACCGTAGAACCATGAGAGGCAATAAAATTTGGAATAAGCCCGTACTTACGCATAAAAGACTTTACCTTTTTTCCCAAGAAATGCCCGTACTGAGAATCTAAATAGGCATATTCAAACGCGCTCATCTGCTGTGCCTTGGCCAGCTGCTGCTTTAGGTCTGCAGGGTAATCTACAGATTCTGCGCAGACTACCTTGTAATACCATTTTTTGTTATCGTACGCAAAGTCAACTGCACAAATATCAAGGCCGTCCAATGAAGTTCCAGACATAAGCCCTATAACCTGAATCCCTTTCTTAAGGTTCAATTGTGAGTCTCCCGATAAAGTTTTTGAGGGTAACATAATCTGTTGCTATTTCTTGAATTTTCGTGTGAGCGTTCCAATATTGCCTTTGTTATCCGGAATGGTAACTACTATTGTATGCCAGCCCGGTCCAATTCCGCATTTATCGAGGTTTACAGACATGGTAGCTGTCTTTGCATCCCAGCGGTAGAGTACCCATTCCCCATCTATCTCTGCCTTAAAATCATTGATTCCCGATAAATTATCCATTATCTTAAATGACAACACCTTACCTGTAACCACAGCATTATCCTTTAAAGAGGTGATAATGGCAGGTGGTATTGTATCTACCGCAACTGTATAATTCCCAAATGAATATAACGAGGTATGAATAGCTCCGTCTCTCCATTCGCCTCCTCCTCCAACGAGCTTTCCTGTAGAAGACACGGCAGAGAGCAGGGCCTTGTCTCGTAATTCATCGGGAAGATTAGCCTTAACTCTAACACTCATTGGAATCTGTAGGGGAATATTTGCATCCCCTATGCTCCAGATTGGAGAGAAGCTGCCTGTATTGCCTTTTAGAGTGTCTACCTTTACCACCGCATTGTTGTATAGTGCTCCCGCAGGTATCATAATGTCTGCTCCATCTGCAGATATTGTATTTGCGATGTTCCAATAGGCAATATTCTCTACCACAGTGCTATCCGCGGCAGAAAACTCCTTTCCACGTTTCACCCTTAGGCTCCTATAGCTGCTGTTGCCAGAAAAATCGGACACGACTACTTTTACTGTATGCTCTTTACCATCCTGCGGTAGGGTTATTATACCTTCATCTTTACATTCTATTCTGTCTTTCAGGATATTTCCCGGCTCACAATAGGCTTTCAGCATTGTCTTGCTGCGTTTTACCTTTTGGGAATATTCTATAAGCGAGTTTATATATCTGTTGTGTGTAAATGGGACATCTCCAAGGGTAAACCTGTAGACTAACTCTCCATCGAAAAATACCTCATACTTTTCAACTGCAAATCTTGCTGCCGAGCCATCTATTCTGTCTATTGCATCTATTCCAACATAGAATTTATTGGGGAGCAGTGTTACCGTAGGCTCAGATCTTTTTTTCTTCTTGCCGTTTACCGTAACGTAAACTGTTTTTGTTGCAGGGGTATACTCTTTTGTGATAAAGGGAAAAGAATCATCTACCCCAAAAAACTTTATCTCTCGTATCTGAGGCGCAGTCTTGTCTTTTATGCTTATATAGTTGTGGGCAAACACATTAAGCGGTAGATTAGCCGTGTCTCTTATCTCAAAATGAAGATGTGGTCCTCCCGATGAACCTGTGTTTCCACCATTTGCTATATATTCTCCCTGTTTTACCGGGAACACATGCGGTTCGGGACAC
>CAVHKR010000190.1:0-3041 GCA_963636615.1 Acutalibacteraceae bacterium
ATTATAGTTATATAATCTCGTTTATTCAGTTTTATCATTTTTTTTCGATTTAGATTTAAAAGGATAGACGAATGCACTTACAACTGAACGTATTAAATTTCCTTGTCTTTGTGTTGTGTTTGTATTGTGGCAACCTAACTGTCAGTCACCGCAATATGTGATATACATTACGGTGACTTTGTTAAATATCACCTCGGTCTACTTGTTGTAATTCCTGCAAGGTAATCTTAAATCCGATATCCGTTCATATTCAATTGCTGTTATTTTCTCTTTTTTCAGAATCTTGTACAAACGCTCAGTTATAATTATCCATAGAGATTCTCCTAATATAAATATATCACTACCGTCCCATGTATTTATATCAAACCAACCGCCAATATAAACCAAGCTATCTGAAACCGACCCATCCCATCTTACATAGTATTCTGTTGGCTGTCTTCTAGGATCCATAGGCCCACTCCTTCCAACAATTGAAAAGCCGTTATATCCTTCAATAATACCACCTTTTTTGTCGTGTATTACAACGGGATATGGTTTCCACCCTGTTATCTTGTTTTCCTCCAAAATATTCTTCATTCTATCCGAGATAAGATATGCACTTGGCCATCTCATATCCAAAACATCCCTAAATCTTTTCCCCTCATGTGTTTGTAGAAATATTAACGGGAATTCTAATCCTGACCAATCCCCTTTGATGATTTTTTCATTCATAAATGTGTTTGCATCAAGCTTTTGAAAGTATATATTTCTATCAGGGAAAACAGATACAGTAGTTAAATATCCTTTACTGCCGAAAGAATAAAAATTTTTCATTGATAGCTCATTCATAACGTTATTTCATTCTATGTTTATAAATTTCATCCATTACTTCTTCCATATGTCTGAATATCTCTTCTTTGCTAGGGCTTGCATTATCTTTAAAAAACTTATCCCAAGCCTTATTGTATTCACTTGCTTTTTGCAGGTGGAAGTTCTTTTCTAACCAAATGCCATATTTTGGATTATTTATATCTATTCCTGCCTCATTGAATTTATCTTTAAATTTATTAGGAAATACATGATGCGCCTGTTTATCCAGAGGGTTTATTCCAGTCCGCTCAGCAAGATTATATCTGAAATTACCATAAGTAAAAGACCTATAATGTTTGCTTGGTTCTGCTGTAGTCATTGAGGCCTTACTTACTCTACTCATCTCAATAGAGGTTGTAGGTATTGACGACATCGCGAATATAGCAGCAACATTATGAGGACTAAATATCTGCATCATCTTCCAAGCCCTATATTGCTTGTCTGTATCAGCTTTTATACCTTTCCCCGGAATATGTTCGTAATTATAATTTCGTTTACTTAGGGCATTTTCAATATCACCAACAGACGCATCATCACCGGCCAAGTGCACATAAGCCATCTTGAACAATTGTTGTCTGTCTTCAGTTCTGTTTTCTATTGTACCATTATATAGGTTCAAATACCAATCAGATGCCATCCCATAGATGTCCACCATGCTAATCGGATTTCCCCCGCAGTACATATAAGGAGACATTGAGCTGTATTTTTCAGCCAATGGGTCAGGGACAAACCACCGTCCGGTGAAGTCGTCATACATCCTTGCCCCGTAGTCCGTGAAGCCGAGGCCTCCCACCGTCTGCACCTCCTTGCCGTTGTACTTGTAGTGGTTGGTTGCCAGCTGCGGATAGCTGTTGCCTGTTGAGGTTCTCATACCCATAGGGTAGTAGTCGTTCCTCTCCACCACACTGCCGCTACCATCCGTTATGACCCTCACACTGCCCAAGTGATCCGTACCGTAGTAGTATGCCAAACAACTGTTATAGGCAGTGCCTATTATCCTTCCACCGCCAAATCCCGTGCTTGAGAGCGTATAGCTCTCTCCGCTCTTTGATAGTACCAGCGTCCCAAGATAGAGATAGCCGTTACTGCCCGTAGCATCCGCAACCCTCTGTTTGATACCATCCGCACTGTACAGATACTCCGCCTTTACTGCACCGTCTGCCGCTGTTGCAGCCGTCTTCTCAACCACCTTGGCCGGCAGGTTGAGCATGTTGTAGCCGATGCCAACCCCTCTTCTGCCGTCATAGACCATGTTGCCACCGGCATCGTAGCTGTAGGAGGCATTCAGTTCCGCCCCATCACTGCTACCTGTAAGGGCTGTTAGCCTGTTACCGCTGTAGCCGTAAATCAGATTATCCTCTGCCGCAGAGGAGCTGCTGCCAAACCTCTGCAAGGTAGTGATATTTCCGTTGTAATCATAATCTATCCCCCTCTCACACCAGCTATTGACGGCAGTACTGCCAGCTCCTGCATATCTGCTGCTTGAGGTAAGCCTCCCTAATCCGTCATAGCTGTACCTGTATGTGCTTGCAGCATCTGTTCCCTGCTGAACCATCCACTCTGAGATGTTGCCGTTATACAGTCCGCTACCTTTCTCTGCATCATAGTAACTCAACTTTTGGCTGTACAGCATCTCACTCCCTCTCACAGTCTGTGATACCGTACCCCATCCCTGAATGTTGTACTGCATGTTGTCTGTCACCCCGTTGCCGTAGCTCTTACCCGTAAGATTGCCAAGGGCATCGTAGCTGTAGCCTACCGTTGCCTTCTCCACTCCGTTGATTGATACCCTCTCGCTGAGCAGCCTTCCCCTTTGGTCATAGCTGTATACCGTTCCTTTTGTTATTGTAAGACTGCCTGCAGAATGACTCTCGTTCACCGCAAGGATGTTGCCCCTAAAGTCATACTTGGTGCTTGTCCTGCTTATGCTGCCTGCAGAGTTCTTCTCAACCACCTGCATCACCCTGCCCAGCCTGTCATAATGGAACGCCCTCTCTATGTAGTTGGTGCTGTTCCCACTGTTATTGCCGTTTTCACTGTTGTCAAGCAGAGCAATCTTCTCATAGAGCTTGTAACCGGTCACTTTTACAGCATCGAGGTCTGCACTCTCTGCCACACCGCTCACAGGTGAGAAAGCAAGATAGGACGGAACGGTAAAAGATGAGGTCTGGGTAGAAGATGCCGTGCGGTAC
>CAVHKR010000191.1:0-3026 GCA_963636615.1 Acutalibacteraceae bacterium
GGATAATGCATATGCAGGTAACGTATATGACAAGTTTACCGTTGAGTTAAGATACCCAGTTGTCTTGCAACCTCAGTCTACAATATATGCATTGCTCTTTTTGGAGGGGGGTAATTGCTGGTCAGACATAAGGGAGTTCAATCCGTTTCAGATAAAGAGATCTGCCGGTGTGGGTCTTAGGGTTTTTCTACCTATTGTTGGTATGTTGGGTATAGATTGGGGATACGGATTTGACCCTGTCCCTAACGAGGGATTAAAGAGGGGCGGAAGCCAGTTCCATTTTGTAATTGGTCAACAGTTCTAAACTATAAAAATTTGAGTATGAAAAGATTTACTATTGCAATTCTTGTTTTGATTTTGGCAACCACTTGCGGCCTTAGTGCCCAGAATAATGCTTACCAATCAAAAAGCGGAAAGGTAGGCTATATAAATACAGATTCTATTCTTGTTAAGATTCCTGCATATATCAGTGCAACAAAGGAGCTGGACAATCTGAGCAACCAGTACCAACAGAAGATAGAGTCTGATGTTCAGAAGATAGAGACCCTGTATCAGAGTTATCAGTCCCAAAAGCAGAGATTAACAGAAACAGAGAGGTCTTACAAGGAACAGGATATAATAAAGAGAGAGAAAGAGGTTAAAGAGTTGCAGAAGCTCTATTTTGGTCCGGACGGTTATCTTCAGAAAAAATCAGACGAGTTGTTATCTCCTATAAAGAAGAAAGTACAGGCAGCAATAGATAAAATTGCTAAAGATGGAGATTTTATGATTATCTTTGACCTTGCTGCAATGCAGGGGGTTGCTTATTACGCGCCCGGAGATAATCTTAATCCGTATATTTTAGACCTGTTAGGATTATAATAAACTATAACAAATACAAGATGAAAAAAGTTACATTTTTTTTAATGGGAGTAGGACTTCTACTATCTGTTCAGTCATTTGCCCAGAACCTTAAATTTGGTCAATTGAATATGCAGGAGCTTATAGCCCTTATGCCAGAAAGAGACTCAGCTATTGTTAAATTGGAAAAATATGGGGCTGAATTAGATGAAACAATGCAGGGGATGCAGACAGAATTTAATACAAAGCTTCAGACCTATAATCAGAAAAGCGCAACATGGACTGCCGCTGTTTTAGAGGCAAAGACCAAGGAATTGCAGGAGATGCGTCAGAGATTGGAGCAGTTTCAGGTAAACGCGCAGAACGAATACGGACAGATGCAACAGGAGTTGTTTGCTCCGGTATTCAAGAAAGCAAATGAGGCTATAGATAAATTAGCTAAGGAGAACGGTTTTACATATATTTTTGACCTGTCTGCAGGATCTATACTATATCACAGTGATGCAACAGTAGATGTATTGCCATTGGCAAAGAGAGCATTGGGAATACCTGCAAGCAAAACAACACCATACGTTCCGGCATCTGCACAGCAGACAGCAGCTCAGAATTAAAACAACCTATAAAGTATATACAGCGAGGGGCGGCCAAATCGACTTTGACCGCCCCTCTTCTATAACAATTTTATAACAGACCTTTAAGGTCAATCTCTTTAGTAACAGTACGAAAGAGAAACACTCAGGCTGTTTTTAATGGCCGAATCCCCACCTGCCAGAAGATAGGCGGCATTAACTTTAAGCCCCAGGAAAGAAACCCCGGCGCCAACAGAGATATGAGACGGGATATATTTTGCCTCATCGCCATAGTGGTATGCCACTCCTGCCGATATTCTGTTCCTATAAGAATACTCTGCTCCCAAAGCTCCAAAAACAGATGAATCATCCGTTAGGGTAAAACCTAACTGTGCCTGCGGTTTTACAACACTGCTGCCATCTCCAAAGGCAACCCCGTATGATACTCCGGCCTTAACAGAGGAGGGCATCTTGTAGGCTGCATCATCTGTATAACCTGCCTCCCCTCCAAGATTCTGAGCAGTAAGGGCAGCTGTGAAACTGTTGCACCTATAGGTTGCACCTACGTTTAATGCAGTTCCCGATGCCTTATAACCTTTCCCAAGTTCAGAACTATACATGTTCACATCTGCAGAAACAGATATTTGGGGCATAATCCTAAAGGCAAGACCAACTCCAAAAGAGTTCTCCTTAGGGGTAAATGATTCCCCTATTGCTCCTGTGTTGGTAGCCGTTTCATAACTGTTGTAGGAGAACTGTTTGTACCCTGCGGTAATGGCCATAAATTTTGCAATCTTTCCGTATCCTCCAACGGCAAGAATCTTATTATCTGCCATATCAGGCTGCCACATTGTGTACGATGCTCCTACCTGAAAGGTATTGTCATATAACACTGTGGCAGAACTGTTGTTCCAAAGAGAAAAAGCAGACGCCGGAGCTACAGCCGATATACCACCGTTTCCAATGGTTTTAGTATCGGGATTAATATCTAAAAAAGCTACGGTCTGAGCAGATGACTCAAAAGCAAAAGCCGCTGTTATAAACAATGGCAGTAAGAATTTTAAATATCTCATAACTGATCCTAATCTTTATAATTTTACAACATTACGTTTTATCTCTTTGTCTCCCATAGAGAGAACCATTGTATATGTACCGGCACTTAAACCTGACACATCAATCTTTGCAGGATTAAAAGGGGTGCTACTTATAGACTGCTCCAAAACTTTAGCCCCAAGAGAGTTGTATAATTTTACAATACCCGTAAAATCATTGCCGGCTCTCAAATAAAAATAAGAGGTTGCAGGTTGAGGATACAGATCCATCTCGTTATTAGGATTTCTTACCAGAATCTTGAAAGAGGAGCTTACTGATTTTTCAAGAGCATCCAAGGCTGTTACAACAATATCTGTTGTACCATAGCTCATGGCGGTTGCATATACTGTATTGCCACTCTGACTAAATGTGGCAACATTAGATGGATTTACATTAAATACATATCGCAGCTGCTCTCCATCCGGGTCATTAAAATATTTGCTCATATCAAGCTCCACAACTTCACCTACAGCAGCAAATACCATATTGCTAATATCGGACACTTTTACAGGCGGATTGTTCTTT
>CAVHKR010000192.1:0-3006 GCA_963636615.1 Acutalibacteraceae bacterium
CAATCTCCTCCAATGGTATCTCCTGAATCCCTATCCCGAAAAAATATTTCACTATATCTCTCTCCCTCTCTGTAAGTGTAGACAAAGCCCGTTCTATCTCCTTGTTCAATGATTCATTAACAAGACCTTTATCTGCATTTGGAGAATCCGGATTGGCAAGGACATCCAAAAGGCTGTTATCCTCACCATCTACAAATGGAGCGTCAACAGAGACATGTCTGCCTGACACCCTCATGGTATCTGCAATTTTGTCCTTTGGAATATCTAAAATCTCTGCCAATTCTTCTGGAGATGGCATACGCTCATTCTCCTGTTCAAATTTAGAGAGGGCTTTATTAATCTTGTTCAGTGAACCAACCTGATTAAGCGGCAATCTCACAATCCTCGACTGCTCGGCTAAAGCCTGTAGGATAGACTGCCTTATCCACCACACAGCGTACGAAATGAACTTAAAGCCCCTTGTCTCATCAAACTTTTCTGCAGCTTTGATAAGTCCAAGATTCCCTTCGTTTATAAGATCTGGTAGGCTAAGTCCTTGATTCTGATATTGCTTGGCAACAGATACCACAAACCTTAGATTGGCTCTTGTGAGCTTCTCCAAAGCCTCCTGATCCCCTTTTCTTATCCTTTGGGCTAATTCAACTTCATCCTCTACTGTAATCAGCTCCTCTCTACCTATCTCCTGAAGATACTTATCCAAGGAGGCACTCTCCCTGTTAGTAATTGATTTTGTTATCTTTAACTGTCTCATGCATCAAAATTATCCTGCGAAATTACAAAAATTTATTTACATAGCAATCAGCTGATTTTTTTTTACAGACAGAACGGCACTTTATGCAATTCTGCAGCATTGACAGATTGCAAAGGCTCAAATTATATGCCGTTGAAATAGTGCCGTCCATTTTTTTTTGTACATTTGTGTTTTGAACAAAGATGTTCTTTTTAGTGTGATAATGGATATGAAATTTTGATAGTATGAGACTTATTGTATCAAGTACAGATTTGCTGCAAAGTCTGCAGCAGGTTGCAAGAGTAATAACATCTAAGAGTTCTATCCCTATTTTAGACAATTTTTTATTTGATTTAAAGGGGCATGAGCTTACGATAACAGCATCTGATTCTGAGACTACTCTTAGAACAATACTCCATATAGAGGAGGTTAATGAGGAGGGGGAGATTGCAGTTCCGGCAAAATTACTTACAGATACCCTTAAGGAATTGCCTACGCAACCGATAGAATTAAGCACTATTGAGGAGAGGAATGTTGTGAATATAGTATGGTCTAACGGAAACGCAATGATTCCGTTTCTCTCTACAAATGAGTATCCTCAACTCCCTGTTTTAGAGGGGGCAAGCAATATAGAGGTAAAGGGTACTCTCCTTTGCGAGGGGATTAACAATACTCTGTATGCCACAGGAGATGAGGAGTTAAGGCCGGTGATGAATGGTATTTTCTTTGACATTACTCCGGAACAGACAACATTGGTGGCATCAAATGCGCACAAATTGGTATATTTTACAAGAACAGATATAAAAGGGGAAACGGCCGGTTCTTTCATCCTGCCTAAAAAACCTGCCGGCATTCTAAAGAACAATCTTGTAAAATGCACAGAGGAGGATACTGTAAGCATATCGTACGACAAGAAGAACGCATATTTTAAATTTGCGGATTCCCTTATGGTATGCAGACTTGTAGATGGAACCTATCCTGCATACAGATCCGTTATACCAAAAAACAACAGCAATGTACTTACGGTGCCAAGAGCAGATATACTTAACGCCACCAGACGTGTTGCTGTATGCTCAAATCAGGCCACAAGTCAGATTATATTTAAGTTGACACAGAACAATCTCGAAATATCTGCCCAGGATACAGATATGTCTATGAGTGCAAAGGAGACTGTTTTGTGCGAATATGAAGGCAACCCTATGGAGATTGGCTTTAAATCTACTTTCCTCATAGAGATTCTCAACAATCTTCCTTACGACCAGATCTGCTTCAGGCTCGCAGATCCAAATAGGGCGGCACTTATCCAGCCCTTGGTACAGAGTGACCCGCAAGAGGAGATATGTGCCCTGCTTATGCCTATGCGTATCAACTCTTAACGGGAAAGACTCTGTATGGAACTTAAATTAAAAAATCCGCTGCTTTTCTTTGATCTGGAGAGCACGGGATTGAATATTGCCACAGACAGAATTGTGGAGATATCTATTGTAAAGGTTTTTCCCGATGGCAAGCATGAGGTGAAGACAAGAAGGGTGAATCCCACCATTCCGATATCTCAAGAGGCACAGATGATTCATGGTATCTCCAATGAAGATGTAAAGGATTGTCCAACATTCAAAGAGATAGCAAAAAGTCTTGCGCAGTGGATGTCCGGTTGCGATTTTGCCGGGTACAACTCCACCAAATTTGATATTCCGCTCCTTGCGGAGGAGTTTTTGAGAGCAGGTGTAGATTTTGATTTCAGAAGACATAAGATGGTTGATGTTCAGAACATCTTTCATAAAATGGAGCAGAGAACACTCTCTGCTGCATACAAATTCTACTGCAACAAAAGCCTTGAGAACGCCCACAGTGCAGAGGCAGATACCATGGCTACCTATGAGGTGCTCAAAGCACAGTTGGACAGATATCCTGATGTGCTTAAAAATGATGTAGATATGCTCTCTGAATTCTCTACAAAGACAAGATTGGTAGACTATGCCGGCAGGATTGTCCTTAACGACAAGGATGTTCCTGTCTTTAATTTTGGAAAGCACAAGGGACAACCTGTTGAAAATATATTCAAGATTGAACCGAGCTACTACTCTTGGATGATGGACGGAGACTTTACCCGTGACACAAAGAGGGTAATTACCGAGATTAAGCTGAAAATAAGATAAAACAGAGGCTCAACCGGGTCTCTGTTTGCTCTATAAAACTGCAATTGTGAATCTTGTAACAATAAAGGGGAACGGTGAGTCTTTTTTTATGACTCCCGATACATCTATAAACAGAGACGG
>CAVHKR010000193.1:0-2986 GCA_963636615.1 Acutalibacteraceae bacterium
AACTACAATGATATCCCTACCGATTGTAACCTGATAATCATATCAGTATCCGACTCCTATATAAAAGAGGCTGCAAAAAAGGTGAATGAGACACTTGTCGGCAGAAATCTCAATATCCCTGTTGTCCATACATGCGGAGCAGTCTCTTTGGAAACACTTACCGGCGAGCTTAAAGGCAGACAGTGCGGTGTCCTCTACCCTCTTATGACACTCAGTAAAAACAAGGAGACAGACTTTAAACTAATCCCGTTCCTAATAGAGGCCAACAATCCTCAGCTACAACAAATGCTCTGCTCCATAGCGCAGCATATGAAGGCGGAATACAAAATCTGCAACTCCGCAAAACGTTTGCAGATGCACGTTTCGGCAGTATTTGTTTCTAACTTTACCAATTATATGTTAGGGCTTGCATACAATATTTCGCATCCCGATTTTGTCTACCTCCTCCCCTGCGCCATTGAGACAGTAAGAAAAGCCTTTCTAAACAAGCCCTCCGTATCGCAGACAGGGCCTGCAAAAAGAGGTGACACAGAGACAATTGACAAACATATAAAGGTACTCTCCCAGATGAATCTGCAAGAGGAGAAAGAGGTGTATGAATATATTAGCAAGATGATTACAAACAGCAAGGCATTGGGAATTAAAACAGAAAACAATGAGCAACTACAAGACTAAATTGGCAAACATAAAGGCATTTGCCTTTGACGTAGACGGAGTATTTACAGATGGAGGCGTCCTATGCCCGCCAAGTGGAGAACTGATAAGGGTTTACGACTCCAAAGATGGAATGGGACTCAGAATGGCATACCTAAAGGGTTACCCCATTGGAATCATTACAGGGGGCGATTCACGTTCCATAACATCGAGATTCCAAGACACTTTGGCAACAGATATATATATGAGATCAAGGAACAAGCTGCCGGATTTCATGGATTTCTGCAACAAGCACAATCTAAAGCCGGAAGAGGTTGTTTTTGTAGGTGATGATCTTCCCGATATTCCAGTGCTAAAAGTCTGCGGTTTAGCTGTCTGCCCTGCCGATGCCGTTAACGAGGTGAAAGAGGTCTGCGATTATGTATCTCTCTACAAAGGGGGAAAAGGTTGCGTAAGAGATCTTGTTGAGCAGGTGCTTAAAGTGCAGAATAAATGGGTGTTCGACCCGGTAGAATATAGTGCAAAAAGAAGCATGGGACAATAAGATGTTAGAGAAGAGATTAAAAGGGAGAAAGCTGATTTTAGCTTCAGGCTCACCTCGCAGACATGAACTGCTGCAAGGGTTAGATTATCCGTTTGAGATAGACACTAAAAACAATTTTGCGGAGGAATACCCGGCAGATATGCCTGTAGAGGAGGTTCCGTTGTTTCTTGCAAAGGGGAAATCTTACGGATTCCACCGTCCGCTTGCAGACAACGAGATAATCATTACGGCAGACACTATGGTTCTCTGTAAAGGGGAGATTATGGGCAAACCGCACAGCAAAGGGGAGGCAACAAGGATGTTAAAGCTCCTTAGCGGAAACAAGCACACGGTTCTTACAGGTGTCTGTATAAGAAGCAATGAGAAGACAGAGCTGTTTACTGCCCGTACAGATGTATATTTCAATGAATTAACAACAGAAGAGATTGAATATTACCTTAACCGGTACAAGCCACATGACAAAGCCGGTTCATATGGGGTACAGGAGTGGATAGGTTATGTGGGAATCAACAGAATAGATGGCTCATACTACAATGTAATGGGGCTGCCGGTTCAGTTGGTCTACAAGTCGCTTTTACACTTCTGAGAAATCTCCCCATCATCTATAAGTCTGCGCATCACCTCTATATAAAGATTGGGGCTATTGGGATTGAGCGCATAAATATCCTTTTCGTTCCAATTGGATTCTGTAGTATTGCACTGTTCAACAAACTCCTTAATCTTACGTTCAACTTTACGCTCCATCCCCTCTCCCTCTGCTGTTTTCCTTTTGTTTGCAAGGCAGACATCACAAACACCGCAATCGGGAATATCCTCCTGCCCAAAATAACTTATAAACTGACGGCTGCGGCATGTAAAATTGTTCTGAACAAAAGCAACCATAGCCTCTATCCTGCTAAAGAACAGATCCTTCCTCTCATTGTATCTTTTATCGGGAAGATAAAAATTACTCTCTGTAAGACGTTCGTAATGCATTATAATCAGAGGGGTCTTTACCCTTGGTATGTACTTTAACAGATGCATGCGGGAGAGTGTTAGCAGCTTTTGTCTAACGCCTTGGGCAGAATCTGTTGTGACTCGTGCAACATACTCCTCATCTATGGGGGTAATTTTTGAAAAAAGTCCTGTATATATGCGCATTAGAGACTTTATGAATGTATCCAATGTCTGGTTGTTCAGTTGAACCTTATAAAGGGCATCGCGCTGTACGGTAAAGATTATCTTTGCAGGATTGTCAAGCTCATCTGTAAGTTCCCAATACCCCTCCTGCTCTATATATTTTATTGCATAATAAGCAGTTGCAACATTAAGAGAGAAATGACGGGCAAAATCTGCAAGATCAAATTTGCTCACACTGCCGCCCCCCTCCTCATATGCATAACCCAAATAGATAAATACTTTCTGGTAAATATCCTTTATGTAATCCAAAGGGGGGAAATTCACATTGTGAATCTGTCTCAGACGCTTAATGTCATCTCTGTTCCATAATAGTGTTGCGTATGATTTTTTACCGTCTCGCCCTGCTCTCCCCGCCTCCTGAAAATATGACTCAATAGCCCCCGGAAGATCATAATGCACCACAAATCTCACATCGGGCTTGTCTATACCCATACCGAACGCATTTGTTGAGACTATTATGCGCAACCTGTCATTTTTCCAGCTATCCTGTTTAAGAGTTCTGAGATCACGGCTTATTCCGGCATGATAGAAATCTGCATCTACGCCATGCTCTTTGAGAAAATTAGCAATCTCTTCACTTTTTTTTCTCTCCCTTACATAGATAATACC
>CAVHKR010000194.1:0-2963 GCA_963636615.1 Acutalibacteraceae bacterium
GAATAAGTATAGATATCTATATCTCCCCCTTCCCGATGAGAGGGAACAGGATAGAGAGAAGAGAGCCCCACCCCTTTAAGCATCATCAGCAATATGCCGTGCTCCGCATAGAAACGAGAAAGCTCGTCAACCGTCTTGCAGTAATAACGGTACCACTTCTCATATCTCTCCACAGCAGCAGCCCATACCAACTTTATAGAGAGGGGAGGTAATAGTTCCTTAGGAAGTTTTGCAATACCATCCCATGCCAATGCCATTATCCCCTGCTCAAGAGCAAGAGAATAACACCGCTTCCACTCCTCCTCCGTACAGCCGGCAAAGGGCATAGTATCTATCTCCCTGCCACTCAGCGATGAGTGCAGCAAAGCAAGCAGCATCTGTTCATGCCTCGCAAAAGCAATATCGTTTATCCTGTTACCGCGCATTTTCCCTCCTCTGAACTAATTCTAACATTGTCATTTATTTAACAGACAAGCACAGGCATTGCAAATAATTGTACCTGACACGCAAAAGGCATAGCAGCTATTCTAATGGCATCCCCCTCCACAAGTGGAACAACCGCCGCTACAATCATGTTTTAGCTTCTCTCCGTGCAGCCCCTCGTTAACCTCCTTCTCCGTAGCAGGCCTTATCTTCTCCACCTTACCTGTAAAATGGAGCTTTGCCCCGGCAAGCGGATGGTTAAAGTTCATGACAACTGTCTCCGCCTTAACCTCATCAATGGTACCATTCAATCTGTTCCCAGCAGAGTCCATCATAGGAAGGGTATTCCCCACTGTAAGCAGCCCCTCCTCTATTTTACCGTCAACCTCAAAGATATTTTTGGGCAGCTCTACAATAGCATCCTTGTTAACCTCACCGTATGCCTCGGTAGGTTCAAGTGTAAATTCAAAAGTATCGCCCTCAATTTTCCCCTGTATATTCTCTTCAAACTTTGGAAGCAGGTAACCTGTACCAAAAATGAACTCCATAGGGCGTTCGGCATTCACGGTCTCAATTACCTCGCCATCAACTTTAAGAGTATATGATAGTGATACAACATGATTTTTTTCCATAACATCAGTTTTTAATAATTCTCAATAGTAAATAGTACGCAAAAGTCTGCATTTTTTCCAAATCATACAAGCGAAACCCTTATTTATCCGTTTTTTCTCGCATTTTTCCAAACAGTCTCCCTACAGGTTTTCCAAACCTATAGATTTTGTAGCCCATGAATACCACAGCCAAATTTACAAACGGGGATAACCAATTGTAAAAACAGTATGGGAGATATTCTATGGTTGGTACACCCAATACTCCCGATTGAACCACTCCGCATGTGTTCCAAGGCACCAATACAGATGTAACGGCAGCCGAATCCTGCAAAGAACGGCTCAACAGTTCCGGATTATATCCCTCTGCATCATATATTTTCTTAAACATCTTTCCCGGAATAAGGATAGACATGTACTGGTCAGAAAGTACAATATTGCAAAATATGCAGGACGCCATAGTTGATGCAACCAACGATACAGCGCTCTTTATCCGTTTTACAATAATATCCGTAACTGTCTGAATATAACCGCAAGCCTCCATTATGCCTCCAAAAATAACAACACACAATATAAGCCATATAGTATTCAGCATTCCGCTCATGCCGTTAGTACTTACAAGTCCGTTAAGCATCTCGTTGCCCGTTGAAATATCTACATGAGAGGACATTATCTTAAGAGGTGCATATAGCCACGTCTTTACAGAGCCATCGGGATAGGGAGTTATACAATCTATAATTTGCGGCTGTACAACAAGCGCAACTATACAACCCAATACCGCAGACAAAAAGAGTGTCAAAAAGGGGGATACTTTTTTATATATCATATAGATTGTAGCGCATGGGATAAGCAGCAGCCATGGTGTAATGTTATATGCAGCAGAGATCTCCTCCAGATCCCTGGCAATATCTATATTGTTTGCAGATGGGATTATGAATCCCACAACCGTAAATATCACTGCCGTAATTACAAGAAGCGGAATATTGGTTATAAGGGTGTATTTTACATGCTTGTAAAGATCCACCTGAGATATTGAAGCCGCAAGATTTGCCGTGTCTGAAAGAGGAGAAACCTTGTCTCCAAAGTATGCTCCCGATATGATTGCTCCGGCAAGCCATCCGGAATGAAATCCAAGTATCTGTCCGGCACTCAACATTGCAACGCCAATAGTACCTATGGTTGTCCATGAGCTGCCCGCCATTGTAGAGATCAATGCGGTAAAAAGAAATACAATAAGCAGAAAGACTGACGGATGGATAATTTCAAGCCCATAATAGATAAGCGCAGGCACAACACCGCTCTGAATCCATGAAGCGGTAAGCGCCCCAATCATAAGCAGAATGAATAAAGCCGAACCCGTTTTACTCAGGTTGTCGAGCATCTTCTCCTCAATCCTCTCCCATGGTATTTTAAGATAGAAAATCCCTATTAAAGCTCCCACAACCCCTGCAGTAACAAGAGCCAACTGTGAGGGTCCCGATGTCAGATCATCTCCGAACATACTAACACCGGCAATTAATATGAGTACAAGTATCACTACCGGCGATACAGATAAAAAAAGCGATGGTCTCCTCCCCATTTCCACTGTTTTAAAATATATACAAATTAAATATTAAACACTAACATCCTCAAAAGCCAAAGAGCCAATCTGCCACCTTGTACATTTACGGGCATCATTGGCACTTGCAATAAAATTATTCCACAAAGTTATTATATTCCCCGTTATATTCAGCTCCCTTACAGGGTACTTAATCTCTCCCCTCTCAAAATAAAACCCCTCTATTCCAAAAGAGAAATCACCTGTACCGGAATTGCAGTTACCCCCGTTAAAACCTGTAATATAGATGCCGTTGCCTACCAATCCGATAAGTTCCTCAGCCCCTGCAATGGTCCCCCCATCTGTAAGGATTGGCACAGACGCCCCCTCCACAC
>CAVHKR010000195.1:0-2131 GCA_963636615.1 Acutalibacteraceae bacterium
AGGCAACGTACACGCAGCAAAAAGCCCAAGATGATGCTGGAAAAATATTGATTTTCTACTCAAATAGCTAACTTTGCGAATGCTATTGCAGATGGCAGATAATGCATCTTGGAAGATTGTATAAAAAACAGCATAATGAATAACATTAAATCGCAAAGGTACGTTGCTCTTGATGTTCTGCGCGGAATGACCGTAGCCGGAATGATTCTAGTAAACAATCCCGGCTCGTGGAGTCATATTTTTGCACCGCTTGAGCATGCAAAGTGGGCTGGGTGCACCCCCACAGACCTTGTTTTCCCTTTCTTTCTGTTTGTTGTTGGTGCAGCAATGGCCTTTTCATTCTCAAAGTACAATGAAACCCTTACAGCAGCCAGCACAAGGAAACTCTTAAAGAGAGGAGTTCTGATATTCTTGGTAGGCTTGGGATTGAACGCTTTTCCATTCTTCCCTATAAGTACAGACTCAAACCTTACATTTGGACAGAATTACACTGAATGGCTTAAGCATGTAAGGATCTTTGGAGTATTGCAACGTATTGCAATGTGCTACATACTTGGGGGGTTGGTAGCTCTATGGTTGCAAAAACCAAAGAAGATTATCCCTGCAATGGCATTTCTCATGATATTACACTGGATAATACTGTTACTTATAGGAGACTCATCGGCAGAGGCGGTTAACGGAGCCAAAGGAGCACTCTCTCTGGCCGGGCAAGGTGCCGGAGCAATAGACATTGCCCTTGTTGGAGAGAACCACATCTATCATGGTTTTGGAATAGCTTTTGACCCGGAAGGCCTGCTTGGCACATTAAGCGGAAGCTGCACACTATTAATGGGATTCCTGCTTGGTAACCTTATAAGAACCCATGAAAATAAGATAGAAGTTGTTACCAAACTTTATACAATTGGTCTCATGTCTGTTGCCGCAGGTTACGTATGGAGCAATTGGCTTCCTGTTATAAAAGCTTTATGGACAGGTTCATACGTACTGTACGCAGGAGGGTGGTCTACAATAATGTTGGCATTCTTCATCTATTTTATAGATGTAAAGGGAAAGGAGAAGATCTTTACCCCTTTCAAGGCCATGGGGATGAATCCGCTGTTTGCCTTTGTAATGGCAGGGTTGTTTGCCAAGATTCTTGGGAGGATAATCAAGTGGACAGCAGCAGACGGTTCATCATACAGCTGCCTTTCATGGTTCTACAAGAATATTTGCATTGCAATTGTTGGGGAGAACAATGAGGTCTCCTCACTCATGTTTGCACTTTGCTATGTTGTGGTATTTACAGCTATGGCTATGGTATTATACCGCAAGAGGATAATAATTAAACTTTAATAAAAAGCTTTGATGATAGGAAGGAACTGCTGTTGATTGGCACGGAGAGAGAAACTGTTTCGTCTTAAATATATATAAAGAGAACAATAAAAAATATGGTATATATAGGTTTGATTTCAGATACTCACGGACTGTTCGACTCTCCGCTAAAAGAGTTCCTCAGCCCTGTAGATACTATATGGCATGCCGGTGACTTTGGCAACATAGAGACCGCTGATGCCGTGCGGAGCTTTAAGCCGTTAATAGGCGTTTACGGCAACTGCGATGACGCGCAAGTAAGATCAGATCTACCTTACACACAAGTCTTTACCATTGAGGGTATGAAAGTGCTTATGATGCATATTGGCGGTTATCCCGGCAGGTACGACTATAAAGCATCTCTCCTGATTGAAGCTCACAGACCAGACATTTTTGTCTGCGGTCACTCCCATATACTCAAAGTCATGAACGACAAAAAAAGAGACATGATGCTGCTTAACCCCGGTGCAGCCGGCACCTTTGGCTTCCATACCATACGCACAGCACTAAGATTTAAGATAGATGCAGGCAGAATGTTGGATATGGAGGTATGGGAACTAAACAAGAAAAGCAGAACAATTTAAAACGTTAATACACATATTTATGAAGTTGAACACTAACAATTTGATCTTAGCTGCTCAGGTAATCCTGATTACCTCTGTAATGGCAGCAAGCAATCAGCAAGCAAAGGCACAGGAGACAACACCTCAAAGAGCAAACTACGACCTTGCCGAGCGTTTCTCACAGAAAAAGGTTTCCAAAATGGTGCCCACAACCAAAA
>CAVHKR010000195.1:2141-2909 GCA_963636615.1 Acutalibacteraceae bacterium
ATCAGTATAAAGATTTAGACGGTACAAAATATTACATGGTAGACCCAACATCGGGAAGTAAAAAAGAGATATGGGACATGGCAGATTTAGCTGCTCAGATTACCGAGATAACCAGAGAGCCGTATGATGCACAACATCTCCCTATACAAGACCTTAAACTAAAGGAGGACAGATATTTTGAATTTGAGCTCAGGACATCTGAGATGGTTCCTAAAAAGGATAAAGCCAAAAAGTCAGACACAGACAAAAAGGATGAAAAGAAGGATTCAAAACCTGCCGCCAAAGAGAAAAGACTTTTCCGTTTCAGCTATGACATTAACAGCGGCAAACTCACGGATATATCAGATATAGAGAAGGAGAAAGATTACCCAAGATGGGCCAACATATCTCCCGACGGCAAATATGTTCTTTATTCAAAGGGCTTTAACCTCTGGTATATGGATATGGACAACCTTAAAAAGGCCATTGAGGATGAGAAAGATTCAACCATTGTAGAGCATCAGATTACTACAGACGGCACAAAAGATTTCCCATACGGACGAGGAAATGAGGATCCGTACATTACCAAAGAGGACCTTAACAAAAGGAGCGGTGCTTTTGCAGCATGGAGTCCCGATTCCAAACATTTTGCAATAACAAGATACGATGCCTCCAATGTAAAGAGCCTTTGGGTCATAGATGTTTTGGCAAAACCAAGACCAAAATTGGAAGCATACAAATACCAGATGCCGGGCGAGCCAAGCCCCAAAGCATTTCTTTATCTGTTTG
>CAVHKR010000196.1:0-2884 GCA_963636615.1 Acutalibacteraceae bacterium
GCTGTACATAGCGCAGACAGGCGGCCAGATTAAATACGGACACTCTGAGGTTGGAAATTTTACTTTAGAGGGAAAAATTTATGAGCAGAATGAGATAGAGTTCCTTCCTAATCCTGTAGAGAAAGCCGCAGACCAGCTTATGCTTGCCAAATGGGTTATACGTACCCTGGCATACCAGTATAGCTTGGATGTTACCTTTGCTCCAAAAATTACCGTAGGCAAGGCAGGGTCCGGTCTTCATATTCACATGAGAATGATGAAAGATGGAAAGAACCAGATGATAAGCAACGGTGTTCTGTCTGAGACAGCGCGTACTGCCATTGCCGGCATGATGGAACTTGCACCTGCAATCACAGCATTCGGCAACAAGAATCCAACCTCATATTTCAGATTGGTTCCACATCAGGAGGCTCCTACAAATATCTGTTGGGGAGATAGAAACCGTTCTGTGTTGGTAAGAGTTCCACTCGGCTGGACAAGCGGAAAGGATATGTGTTCGCAGGTTAACCCTCTTGAGGCCGATGAGAAATATGATACTACTCAGAAACAGACGGTAGAGATGCGCTCTCCGGACGGTTCTGCAGACCTGTACCAGCTTCTTGCAGGTTTGGCTGTTGCCTGCCGTCATGGTTTTGAGATAGAGAATCCTCTAAAGATTGCAGCAGATACATACGTAGATGTAAATATCCATAAGGAGGAGAATAAAGACAGATTGAGCAAACTTGCAAATCTTCCCGATAATTGCTTTGCTTCTGCCGAGGCTTTGGAGAAACATCGTGCCGTATTTGAGCAGTACAATGTATTCTCAAGTGCAATGATAGATGGTATTATTGCTAATCTTAAACAATTCAATGACAAGAATTTGAGAAAAGAACTTGAGGGGGATGAAGCGGGTGTCTTGGAACTCGTGGGCAAACATTTCCACTGTTAGTCATTTTATACTCGCTAATTAAAGCTAATGAGGATGACCAAAAAAGGTCATCCTCGCTTTGTTATATATTAGAGGTTGTATAAAAGTGGAACTTCAAGGCTTGCGAAGCTGAACACAGAAATTACCTTTTTAGACAACTTTATCTTCTTATATCTCTCTTCCTTAGAACAAACCATCTACCTTTGAAACAATCTCCTCTGCAGCAAGTGACGGGTCAAGTACGAGATTGGGTTTGGCAAATACGCAGCTGTACTTGGTCTTAAAGAGTTTCTCTCCGCCACCAGTTATATTGAGCATTACAATATCGTCTGCCTTAACCTTGCCATCTTTTACCGCCTTTATAAGGCTTGCCGTAGCAACACCTGCTGCAGGGTGAATGTCAACGCCCTCCAGCTCTTTAAATAGATTGCATGCCTCTTTCAGTTCTTCATTGGTAACACATTCCATCTCTCCATCGGTAGCTTTTAAGGCATCATACAGACCTCCAGGAATTGAGTATGGCGGTTTTCTGTTTGAAAGCACTTTTGCATCAATCTTAAGGGCATTTTCGCGTGCTGCATCCTCATCTGTAAAGAATATGTTTCTCTCTCCGGCTTTCCATGCATCGTACATTGGGGTAAAAGGGATATTCTGAGATGGGAACAACTTCATTACAGTGTTGCCAAAACGGCCGTCCTCCAATAATCTCAGATTTGCTTCGTATGCAGCAATAGCACCTGTGCCGCTGCCTATAGCCTGAAAATAGAAATCAGGTATTCTCCCAATTTTCTGCACGGCGGAGAGAACCGTTGTAGACATACCATCTCTTCTTGCAACATTCTTGGCACCCCCCTCTGCCATATATCTTTTTGAACTGCACAGCTTATCTGAAAGTGCAATCGCATCAAAATAATCTGTACCAGACGGAGAACATATTATCTTTACACAACTGTCAAGCGGCTCTTTAAACCAAAGTGCACTGAGATTGTCAAACGGGATTGATATCACAACAGGAATATGGTTGTCTGAACATACCTGCGCAAATGCTCTTGCAGTGTTTCCGGCAGAAGCCACAACAAGCACCCTTGACTCATCTCCATCTCCCTGCAACATCTCCTTTGGCAGTCTTGCGCACACAGAATATGCCTCTGTCTCTTTGAAAGATGCAGTAGGCATATTTGCCCCTATTTTAGGCCAATATCCTGAAAATGTAATATATAAACTGTTAAGGCCAAGTCTCGATGCTAATTTTTCACTTTTGTAGGTAACAGGAGAGGAGGCATTTCTTAGGGTATGCCATATTGGCAACCAGTCTGCAAATTTGTAAAAGCCGTATTTGTCATCCTTAAATTCTATCTGTTTCTTCTCATAAACAGCACGTATAAGTGATGGCTTGTCATATTCCGGGTCGGCAAGGAGCCATCCTGTATCGTTGAATATTCTTCCTGTTTCACAGTTTTTTAGTCTGAATTTTGTAGGTTCAATCTCCATGTTCGGGTTAGTTATAATTTAGCATTTAACAATATTATCGGCAACAATCTTGGCTATATCCTCAACAGGTATATTGGCACTCTCCTTAAATGTCTTAAGACAAAGCGGACATGCTGTTACTATTTTATCGGGATTAAAAGCCGTTAACTTATCTACAGAACTTTGCGTTATTCTTGCTCTATCTTCATAAGATAATGTAAGACTGCCTAAGCTGCCTCCACAGCAGATGCTCTCTGTCTTACAGTCTGAACTTGGTTTAAGCTCTCCAATTCTCTTTAGAACAGCCCTTGGTTCATCATATATCCTGCAACCCCTGCCAAGCTCGCACGGGTCGTGGTACACCATACTCTCGTTGATTCTGCCAACCTGTAGCTTGCCCTCTGTAATGAGGTCGTTTATGAACTGTGTATGGTGAAGCAAGGTTATCCCTTTTAGATTATACTCCTCTTTCATTACTTTAAGGCAGATAGGGCAGGAGAGGAC
>CAVHKR010000197.1:0-2868 GCA_963636615.1 Acutalibacteraceae bacterium
AACTTATATATTTGCTCTTGCCGGCGGTGAGGTTGTTCTTGAATCGGGAGATTATGAGATTACATCTGAGGATATGCCGGGATGGTTGGTTGCATCTGACGGTAAACTTACTGTAGCTCTTGATATTACCATTACGGATTCTCTAAGAAAGGAGGGGATTGCGCGTGAGTTGGTAAACAGAATACAGAATTTAAGAAAAGATTCCGGATTAGATGTAACCGACAAGATATATGTTGTAATAGAGGAGAGACCGGAAATTGCCGAATCGTTGGAAGAATTTAAGGGTTACGTGGAATCTCAGACGTTGTCTGAGGAGATAACATTGTCTACAGACCTTGATAATGCCTCATCTGTAGAGTGGGGAAATGATGAAATTCTAAAGATTTCTATCAGCAAAAGAAAATATTGCTAATTTTACAAATACTTAAAACGGAACATTATGGAAACACAACAAAAAAAGGTCAGATACAGCGACGAGGAACTTCAGATGTTCAAAGAGGTTATTTTAAAAAAACTTGAGAAAGCAAGAGATGATTACGAACAGCTGCGTGCAGCCATTACACATAGTACCAGTAATGATGTTGAGGATACATCTCCAACATTCAAGGTTCTCGAAGAGGGGGCATCTGCACTTTCCAAGGAGGAGAGCGGACAGCTTGCAGTAAGACAGTACAAGTTTATCCAGTCGTTGGAGGCAGCTTTGGTACGTATAGAAAACAAGACTTACGGAGTTTGCAGAGAAACAGGAGATCTCATTCCAAAGGAGAGATTATTGCTTGTTCCACATGCTACTCTAAGCGTTGAGGCAAAGAACAAAGGCGCAAAGTAAAGTTTGTATGAATGTAAAGACTCGAGGCTGGCTCATTGGTGGTTTTATCTTGCTCCTTCTGCTTATAGACCAGGTGACTAAGTTTTATATTAAACTCACCATGACATTGGGAGAGAACCATTCGCTATTTGGCGAATGGGGCAGGATATTGTTTATTGAGAATAATGGAATGGCTTTTGGAATGCAGTTTGGCGGTAACTTAGGCAAGATTTTGCTGACGCTTTTCAGGCTGGTTCTTATATCGGTTCTTACATATTATCTTTTAAAGGGAATACAGAGAAGATCGACCCCCGTAGGAGTGCTTATTGGAGGAGCCATGATTCTTGTGGGAGCTATTGGCAATGAGATTGATTCCATTTTTTATGGAGTAATCTTCAGCGACTCCACATATACATCTGTGGCAGAACTCTTTCCCACAGGAGGAGGCTATTCCGGTCTGCTTATGGGACGTGTTGTAGATATGTTCTATTTTCCTATAATCAGGTCTACATGGCCCGAATGGATTCCATTTGTAGGGGGAGATGAGTTGGTTTTCTTTAGACCTATATTCAACTTTGCAGATGCTTGTATAACATGTGGAGTAATATATATGTTACTCTTTCAGCGCAGTTTCTTTAAAGAGTGGTCTAAAAATAACAGGAAAGAGGGTGTTGCATAGATGTCAAGCTTTTGCCCTGCTTCTGTTTACTAAAATGATTCCCCAGACAACAATTACTATTGCAACAATTTTTTGCCACCCCAAGCTATCCATTCCTATCATTATGCTCGCTGTGGCTGCAATTATAGGTTGCAGGTATGAATAGAGGCTCACAACAGTGGGCCTTAAACTCTTTTGCCCTACAGGTACCAAATAGTACGCGACAAATGTAGACATTACCACTAAAAAAGCAATATTAAATAATTGTCTTCCAGGTATTTGCTCCCAATTACAACTTATCAGTTCTCCAAAAGTAAACGGGAGAGACATTATAAGGGAGAAAAGAAACATCCATTTCATAAATGTAACAACGCTGTACTTAGAAATCAGAGGCCTAAAGATTCCAAGGTATGATGCAAAGCATAAACCGTTTAGAATCAAAATAATATACCCTAATGGCGCAGTCTGTACATTACCCTCTTTGGCGTACACGCTGTTTAAGATAAAGAATATGATTCCGGCAAATGAGATCATTACGCCCCCAGCCTTCTTTAGAGTAATAGGCTCCTTTATGGCAATTGCGGCAATAAGCATTGTAAATATCGGAGAAAGAGTTGAGAGTATAGCACAATCCAATGGAGAGGTCATTGTAATACCCTTTAGAAACAATATCTGGGTTATGTAAAGACCTAACATTGAGGCCATGAATATTTTAGGAAAATCTCTCTTCTCAACCTTCTCTTTTGGCATAAACAGAGAGAGTAGCCAGAACAGCAGCGTGGCGCCAATGGCACGAGCCGTAAATAGTGCAAATGGCGAAAGAATCGATGCGTTTGCTAAATCTTTACAGATAATTATGTTTATTCCAAATATTGCATAGGCGCTGAATACAGCAATATGACCATATATTTTTCCCGATACCTGCATGCGCGTTATAAGTTTTGCAACTGCAAATGTAGAATAAAAAAGTTTTGCATATCATTTAATTTATACCAATGCAACAAAGTACGTTAGTACATTGTTAATAAATTATAACCAATTAAAATTAATTATCATGAACAGAAACGATGTTGTATGCGATTGCTTTGCAGTAACTATGGGCGAAATAGAGGATGCTATCATAGCCAAGAATCTGAAAACTGTAGAAGAGGTAGGAGAAGCCACAAATGCAGGAACAGGTTGTGGGGGTTGTGTAGATAAAATACAGGAGATATTGGACAGGATTAACGGATAAATCTCCATGAATTTAAATTTTCAAATATTTTGTTTAAAAAAATTTGGAGATTAAAAATTAATATCTACCTTTGCAGTCCCAAACGAGAGAGGGGACGGGATATGTTTTTTTTTGGGGACAGTTCATTGAAAAGATTATAGACAAGCAGCATATCGGAAGATATGTAGG
>CAVHKR010000198.1:0-2852 GCA_963636615.1 Acutalibacteraceae bacterium
CCCCAACTGTTGCCCAATGGTTAAAGGAGAATACAACAGGCAAGGTTGGGGTTGACGCTAAATTGTACTCTGTAACAGATTTTGCAACCCTATCTAATGAGCTTGAGCCATTGGAGCTGATTGCCGAGGAGGATCCTTTTGCACATCCTGAATACAATATCTGGCCATCCCGAAAACCGGAACAGTTTGGACGTATAGAGTTGCGTGGCTATGAGGTGACGGGAGAGCTTGTAAAGTCTAAGTACAACAGATTGGTAAAGGAGTTGGAGCAGCTGTGTGGGTATAGGGAGAGATTTGCCTACATAGTTACCACCTGTGACGATATTGCATGGCTCTGCAACATAAGGGGCAGAGATGTTGAGTATAACCCCGTTGTAGAATCGTATGCTGTTATAGATGAAAAGGGCATAAATCTCTTCTGCAATACTCATAATTCACCGTCGGCCATTACGGGGCTGCTGAAAAAAGCCGGAATAAAGGTTTACAATTACAGTGAGTTCAGGGGGTTTATATCAAATCTCCCTATAGAAGCCGTAAGAATTTATCTTCCGGGGACACTCTCCCAAAGTGACTATCTTAATATATCGGGAAGGGGAGCAATCTGTATTCCCGATACAAGCAGAGGGGGCATTATTGCCAACATGAAGTCTGTAAAGAACGACACGGAGATAAATGGATTTAGAAGAGCCTTTATGTTTGATGGTATTGCATGGTGCAAGCTGTTGAAATACATATATGATGCTGTTGAAAATGGTAAAACGTTAGATGAGTATTCTGTTGGGGAGAAACTTATTGAGCTAAGGGAGGAGTGTCCCGATTATAGGGGCGAGAGTTTTGAGCCTATCATAGCTTTTGGTGCATCTGCCGCCCTACCCCATTATAGTGCAACTAAAAAGTGTGCAAATATAATTGGTAAGGGGAACTTTCTGCTAATGGATACCGGAGCACAATATACGTTTGGTACAACAGACACTACACGTACAATAGCCATTGGGGAGCTGGATGATGAACAAAAACTTTACTATACGCTTGTACTAAAGGGAATGATTGATTTAAGTATGGCAAAATTTCCTACAGGTACAAGGGGGTCGCAGCTGGATATTCTTGCAAGAGGTCCTCTCTTTAACCATGCTGCCATGTACTACCATGGAACAGGCCATGGTATAGGTCATAATCTTTGCGTACATGAGGGGCCGCAAAGCATAAGAATGGAGGAGAATCCTGTAACAATTAAAGCCGGAATGGTAATGTCCAACGAACCGGCAGTCTATTTTGAAGGCAGATGGGGTATAAGGACAGAGAATGTTATCTGTGCCAAAAATCATGTTAAGAATGAGTTTGGGCAGTTTTTAGGGTTTGAGACCTTTACGCTTGTCCCTATTGACACTGCTCCTATAATTTACGAATTGCTGAACAGAGAGGAGTTAGAGTGGTTAAAGGATTATAATACGGCTGTGTACAATAGTTTAAGCCCATATTTGGAGGAGGGAGAAAGGGCCTGGCTGAAAAATTATATTGAATAATGCTCTACGAATACGCAGTATTTTGCTATTCCGGCGTTTTATTTACACAGAAAAAATAAAATACTAATAAAAATGGAACAGATTCTAAAAAATTTAAAAGTTTTGTTTGTGTGTGCTTTTGCACTTCCTTTTGTTTTTCAGTCATGTAACAGTGACGGAGAGGAGCAGTTGTATGCCTTGGTCTCATTTGTAAATAATGGTGTGGCAGGAGATTTTTCTGCCGTTATGGACAACGGAGACAAGATCTATTTCTCAGACAAAGGCAATTACAACAGCTATTCGCCTAAGAACGGACAACGTGCCGTTATCTATTTTACCCAATTTGAGAATACGGTATCGGGATATAAATACAATGCTAGGTTATTGGCTGTAAATGAAATTCTTACAAAAGATATAGTTACCTTGTATGACTCAGAAAAAGATACTTTGGGGAATCTTAGTATTGCATTCAGATCTGCATCTATAAGCGGTGGTTATCTCAACATAGATTTTGGGGTAAAACATAGATCTGATATTGTGCACTATTTTAATGTGGTGAATAACCAACTGAATGCCGAAGATGCTGACAAAGCAACCGAGAGTGACGGCTACACCGTTTTGGAGTTCCGCCACAAGACCAAGGATGACAAAACAATAACAGAGGACAGCCAGTTGGTGTACACCAGCGCGTGCTTCCGTTTGGGAGAGTTGAATCCCGAATTTTCAGGCACAAATGGTATCCTGCTTAAATATAAAGATTACGATTCCGTTGATCAGGTTGTAAAGATAAACTACAAAAGCTCAGAAAAATAACCGTACCTTGCTTGTGAACAGTACGGAAACTGACTAAAAGGCAATGCCATTTTAGTCAGTTTCTTTTACTCCTACTATCTGTATATCTATACTTTTAGCCTTAAAATTGGGGATTGTCTTATTTTTGAAATAATCGTTTACCAATTCTATCAGCTCATTGTCATCATAATCTGAATAATGGTTGTCATCTACAAAATAGAGATGGGCATGTGCATAGGTATTTACATCAAAATACATCTTGTTGTTGGAGCTGAATCTCCTTACCACAAGACCTTTTTCTAAAAAAGACTCCAGCACATTGTATATAGTTGCAACTGTTAATGATGGAAATACATCTCTTAACCGTTCTGCTACCATATCTGCAGAGGCATGCCCCAATTTATGCATGGCACCTAATATGGCAATTCTTTGGGGGGTGGCTTTTAATCCCGATTTTTGAATTTCTGACTTTAACTGTAACATTTTTTTAAATTTGCTCCAAAGTTATTTATAATTAATATAAATAACAAATTTTAATCAGCTATAAGCCTATTATTC
>CAVHKR010000199.1:0-2841 GCA_963636615.1 Acutalibacteraceae bacterium
CTATAATACTACATCTGTTCCTTTTTAATATTGATAAATTTTAATAATTATTATTTATTAATTATTAAAAAAAAGTTGTTTTGTCTTTAATTTATATGTATATTTGCCAAAATTAATCAATAAAACAATAAGAGTTATGTCAACTAAGTATTCAGGAACGCAGACCGAAAAGAATCTTGAGGCTGCTTTTGCCGGGGAGAGCCAGGCACGCAATAAATATACATATTTTGCTTCTCGTGCTAAAAAGGACGGATTTGAACAGATTGCTGCAATTTTCCAGCAGACAGCGGATAATGAGAAAGAACACGCAAAATTGTGGTTTAAGGAGTTGAACGGTATAGGAGATACTTCTGCTAATCTTTTAGCTGCCGCTGAAGGAGAGAATTATGAATGGACAGATATGTATGCAGGTTTTGCCAAGACAGCAGAGGAGGAGGGTTTTGTTGACCTTGCCAGGAAATTTAGGTTGGTTGCTGCTATTGAGAAGCGTCATGAGGAGCGTTATCGTGCTCTTTTAAAGAATATTGAGATGCAGGAGGTGTTTGCGAGGTGTGAGATTAAAGTATGGGAGTGCCGTAATTGCGGACATATAGTAGTAGGGGAGAAAGCACCGGAAGAATGCCCTGTATGCAATCATCCACAGGCTTATTTTGAGTTGCACATAGATAACTTTTAAGATGAAGTTCATTTAAAGACAGGAGGCGGCTAAATTAAACCGCCTCCTGTCTTTATCTATTTATATTGGAATATTTTGAAACATTTTACAGAAAGTGCAAATGCAGTGTGTGCAATGCTGAATAATCTGGAGTTTACTTGTGTAAATGAGGAATCATGACGCGAGCATAACGATGCAATTGTCTTTCTATTGGTGTTTTTACATGCTTCTTGCAAATATCATAAGTATCTTCTCTCTCAAATCACTCCAAGACTTTGATGTTGCGTTGGCTATGGTTTCTGTAGTCTTGTTTATGAACTCCTCTGCTTCTGCCTGTTTGCCGGCTTTTAGTAACTCTGCTGCCTTAGCTTCTATAAGAGGCTGTACAGTTCTCATATACTCCTCATAATATGCTATCTCATCCTCTAAAAGTTTTCTTGTTTTGTCCCAATAGATTGTTGCAATTCTGTTTGTCTGCCTGTAGGCCCAAATTGCAGCATCGTCTCTGTATCTGTGCTGGCCGCATACTTCAAAGCCGTTTGGAAGCTCTGTAGCACCGGCATAGATTGGGATACGCGGACTTTGAGCAGGGTTGTCAAATGAGAAATAAGCTACTCCGCCAATTTCGTCGGGAAGCCAGTTTCTAAGTTGAATAATATGTGAGTAAGAGCACTGTATAACGGCAATTGTACGAACTCTCTTTGTTGCTCCCGGTTTGAGGGTGTTAAGCAGGGTACGTATGTCTGAACTCATAAAGGTAGATATAGGCCTTACTGTATCTTTATAGTTTATAACTTTGCCGTTGGCATCTTTCTTTGATCTGTTTACCGAGATACCAAGATTCTTTACCTGATCCCATTCTGTTCCCTCGTATGTTTCTCTGTAGAATTTGAACATCATCTCCGGAGAGACTTTAACTTCCGGTTTTACAGAGAACGGAATCTCCTCTGCATCAAAGCTTAATTTTAAAGATGGAGCCAATGTGTTAAGTACAAAGAACTCTCTGTAAGAGAAAGGTTTGCCCTCTGAAACCATCTTATAGAATTTAAACTCGCTCTTTCCGTCCCAAAGACCCATGTGCTGAACACGAGCCTTTAAGTCTGAACCGTACATAAAGTTATCCGGATCATTGAAGTCTACGACACCGATTCTTGGAATATTGGCTGATACCCCAACATGATCATCTGGAATCCTCTGTGCTACCCAAAGTGCTCCGGGTTTGTCGTATGGAGATGGTTTGGTCTTTTTACCTTTTTTTAGAGCAACAGAGTCTACTACAGGTTTGCCTGTTCCGTAAATCTCAAAATGCCATACCTCGTTTTTATCTGCAACTGTAAGACATTCGCCTGAGTCTGCATAGCCATATTTCTCGGCAAGTTCCCCCATCAGCTTAATTGCATCACGGGCATTTGTACATCTTTCAAGGGCAATTCTTTCAAGCTCTTCTATGTAAAACATGCCATCCTCATTGCGCAGGCTTCTCTTGCCAACAGTGGTTGTCTCCCCAATTGCCAACTGTTTCTCATTAAGGCATGGGTAGGCAACGTTAAGGAATCTGAAAGTAGAATCAGGAGCAGGAATCTGCCCTTTTTCAGTAACGTTTCTCATATCACCGGGTTCTTCGTTGTGAAGAAGTCCTTTATAGATACTCTCCATCTCTCCTTTCTTAAAATATCTGCGTTTTTCCATGCGCAGCCATGTTCTGTAGTTGGAGTCACAGGAGTGAGCGGTCATAACGGAACCGTCTGTAGAGGCATTCTTGCCAACCATTATAGAGGTACAGCTTTCAGAATAGGTTTCATCCTCCGGATTCCATGCATAATCTGTAATGTAGGGTTGGGCCATAAGGCCTGTTGCAAAAGATATGGATACTGCAACAAGAGTAAGTCTTCTAAATTTCATAGTTTTTTAATTGAAAAAAATTTAGCCAAAGTTAATATATTATTCAACCATTTTCAATAAGCAGGAGTAATTTTTCAATTGCCTCATCTTGCGGAATACCCCTTTCCATTACCTTATTTCCTTTATAAAGAGTAACTTTGCCGGCACCCTCCCCAACATATCCAAAATCTGCATCTGCCATCTCTCCGGGACCATTTACAATACACCCCATTACTGCAATCTTAACCCCTTTTAAATGTGCTGTCCTGCGTTTTACCTCATTAAAGGTCTGTTCAAGATTATAT
>CAVHKR010000200.1:0-2804 GCA_963636615.1 Acutalibacteraceae bacterium
GGCGTTCTGCGGCTTCTTCCTCGGCTTTCTTCCGTGCGGCCTCCATCACGTTGCGCTCGGCCAACACCTTCTCCTCATACTCACGCTGCAACTCGTCAAGATTGCCAAACCGTTCATACAACTCGTTCCGCACCTCCGCAAACACGTCCTTGAACTCCGACAGTTTCAACGCCTTATTCTTTATCCTCATCGTCCGGCGGATATTGCCCAGTGCCCAGTGCGCAGACTGCACGTTGCCTTGCTTCATGGCATTCTCGTATGTCTCTACGTCCGACACCTCAACACCGTGTCTCTCGGCAAACCCTTCTGCCTCTCCGCCAACTTTCTGCAACCGGGGTTCATTGTTGTCCGTTTCTCTTTTTGTCTCCGCTTCCTTTCTGTAAAACTCTTCCCTGCGCTTGTATGCCGCCGACAACTCCGCATCTACTGCATCAAACTCTGCCTTGGCATCTTCGCGCATCTTCTTCAAGACCGCATCCTCTTTCGCCGCTTTGCGCTCCACATCGTGCAACGCTTGTTGTTCCTCTGTACGGGCGCGAGTACCATCGTACCCGTTCGGATAATGCTCGACAAGATAGTCATCAATGCGTTTCTCCCACATATCCTCCACATCACCAAGTTTCTCCAGCAAGGCGTTGAGTTCCGCATCATCCTCCAATTTCCTTGAGATTTCCTCTTCGATGGCGGCATCCGTCTCTTCCTTTGCGGGAGCATTGGCCACGGTCTCTTTCTTCACCCCGGCATACTCCGCAAACGGCT
This sequence comes from Acutalibacteraceae bacterium, assembly GCA_963636615.1. Taxonomy (GTDB): domain Bacteria; phylum Bacteroidota; class Bacteroidia; order Bacteroidales; family UBA932; genus Egerieousia. The sequence continues at coordinate 760 of CAVHKR010000200.1, forward strand.
TGGTCTTGCGGTGGCTGCTCTGTATCCACTTTTCAAAATCTTCGAGGTTCGTTGCGGACACAACAATTTTGCGCCCATCCTCCCAACCTTTCTCATAGTTGGCCAGATAGTCGCTCTTCGCCTCGTCCATGTCGTTGAAACCAAACATTACCTTATGCTCGTCAAAGCTGCCATCCGGGTTGTACTGATCAACCACATACACCTTGCGTGCATTCCAACCGTCCATATCATTGCTTAGGAACACATCTATATGGTCACCGTCCACGCCCTCTGTGCAGCGAATGTAACCGTATGTGTTGTGCATCTTGCTTTCCCACTTGCGCCCGTTGGCATCCGTGCCTCTGCGTATGCTGCCTTGCGGTTGCTCTATGGTAATGTCAAAACCCGCCACATTTACATGACCTTTCTTGTAATTACCGGCCTCTTTCTGTGCTTCGGTTGGGTTGGTATCAACTTCTTTTTCTGCCTGTGCGATTTCTTCGCCCAATCCGTTGGCGTTCGGTGATTTTGTTGTATCTTTGCTCTCTGTAGACAGGCCTTCAAGAGTATTGGCAGCTGCACTTGCGAGTGTGAGGATACGCCCCCCCTCCTTGATGGCCTGTCTTTTCTTTCTTTCAAGTGAGGCATCATCTAAATAATGCCAATTCACAACCTCAACATTGTCCTTATTGTGATTAACCTCAATGATAATAGACGAGTGTTTGTCCGCATTATGGATAAGGATCCAATTGTACGGTCTTGTAACCTTCTGATTCTGCCCATAAAGATTTGGCGAAAACAACGCATCTGTGATTATCTGGCGGCTTTGTTCCGGAGATAAATCCTTGTGGCTATCCCTATTCTTCTCAAAGACATTCTTCTTGATGACGACAGGCTTGCCGTCTGCCCCGATTGCATTGTCTACATTGCTCGGTAGTGTTGGGAGTTCAACGCTCCTTGTAGGAGAATTGAAATCTTCGTCTGTCAAATCATTTATAGAGGCTATCTTATCTATTTTTAGAGAACCGTCTTCATTTATCGGGTTCCCTTGAGAATCTGTAGGAGGTTCCTCTTCCTCTTCAGACATATCCTCATTCATAGCTTGAATCATTTCCTCGTAAGACAATCCTTTGTGTAGGCTTTTGGCTGCCTCAAACATGTCTCTCGGGCTTACATAAGAGGAAAGAATATCCAGCACCTCATCTAATGCCTGCATTGAATCTATGTCAAGATCATCAAGACTTACACCCATCGCTTCTGCATAACCCTGCAACAAGGTTTCTGCTGCTTTCTCCGGTCTCATACCCTGTTCATTATTCAACAACCATATCCGCTTATTTCGCTCTTCCGTTGACTGCCCTAAACCTAAATGAGAACCAAGACCTTTAGTCTGTGAATTTGGGTCATCTTTCCAAATAAATTTGATCGCACCTGTAGAAATAGCTCTGAGGACATAATCTCTGAAACTTATAGGTTCTCCAAGTAGTGCATTTTCTCTACTATATCTACCTTTCTTCTCTTGGATGCTTCTTAGTTCTGCCATCCTCTCTTTCTTTGCCTGAGCAGCCTGCTGTTCCCCCAATCGCTTTTGCTCTTCTTCAAATTCTGCAACGGAATGCCAGTAGTCCATCCTCTGTTTTAATGCACTCAATTGTTCTTTGTGAGCTTTTCTCGCATTGACAACTTCTATTACGGATGCTCCTGATTTTATAGAAAGTCCTTTTTTTGATTCTTTGTCAAAGGTCGCTTTGGCATCTTTATACATTTGCTCGGCTACAGCTTTAGCTTCTGACTTATCTCCATCATTCAGATCTATTAGAGCTTGCCGGGTCACAGCTGGAGCGGCCTGCTCAAACTGTGGCTTACCTGCATCATTTACAGGAATCTCTTCTACCTCTTCAACATTTGTTGCTGGTGCCTCAGGCACAATCATTCTATCCAACTCTTCACGTGACAATAGCTGGATTTTTTTACCATTAATAGGAGTTTCTGTCTCAACCGTTATAATGATTCGGCATTGGCAAAAGCATTGAGCAGGATGGCGGCTTCCGGGGAGCTGTGCAAAG
>CAVHKR010000201.1:0-2786 GCA_963636615.1 Acutalibacteraceae bacterium
AACTATATCCTAAGGAATTTACCGCAATCGCTTAAGATTGCGGTAACCTCCGTAGGGATAGATGGAGAGACTGTAGATCAGGTAACAAAGACATCAAAACCACAGATAAAATTTAAAGAGGGTATAATCTTTTCAACATCGGAGTATTACTACAATAGGAGGAGGATTGTATCTGAAATTATAGATATATCGGACAGTGGAAGCGCTTTGGGCAGAATAGTATCTGCAAGAGCCAAGGCTTTTGGGCATCTTATTGTTTCAGGACCGTCATCCGTAATAGGATTGCGCAGATGGAGTGCAAGGATGAAAGAGCTTGGAGCCGAGTTGGTTATCATAGATGGTGCTTTGTCTCGGCTGAGTATAGCATCTGCCGGACTTTCCGAAGCAATGATACTTACAACAGGTGCAGCTGTAACGCCGGATATAAACAGGCTCATTAGAAAAACAAAGTTTGTTAAACAGTTGATAGCTTTGAATTTAACTGAGGGGGAGGAGTTGAGAAGACAACTTGAGATAATGGACAGCGGTGTGTGGGGAATTGATGAGAGTAACGGTCTTCATAAATTGGAAATAGCGTCTTCTCTTTTACCGGTTGTATTCAAACCGGATTTCAACAAAGGATGCAGACGGATTTTTGTTTCAGGAGCCTTGACTGACGGCTTTTTGAAACAGATAACCGAGCAGATGAGAAAAGAGAAGCCTTTTGAGATTATTATAAAAGATTTTACAAGGGTTTTTGCAGATGAACAGGTATGCAGGAGCTTCTTGAGTAAAGGAGGGATTCTTTCTGTAGTAGGAAAGAGCAGACTGTTGGCAATTTGCGTTAATCCTACATCGCCTCAGGGGTATAGATTAGACAGCGAATTGTTATGCAACAGAATGCGTGAAGAGTTGGAGGTACCTGTTTATGATGTTGTCAAAGGGAAAGATACAATACTTTGAGATATTGAATAAGAAAGGTTATAGATGAAATTTAAAGAATACATAGCATCTCCATGTGAACTCAGATATATGATAGAGACATTGTCTCTGCATACCCCTTATGCTATACGTATTCTTATGGAGAAAGAACTTGTAAAGGATCTTTCCGTTTTGGATGAGAATTATAGAAAGCTCAGGCTTTTAAAGGATATAAACAGGCAATCAAAGATTTTTGGGTTGCTTTGCAATGTAAAGGATATTGAGACATCAATAAGGAACGTATCGTTGGGAGCTGTGCTCCAGGAGACGGAACTCTTTGAAATAAAAAATTTTGCGTACACTTCTATACAGATAGGCCAATGGATTGCAGACAATGCGGCAGCTGTTTGCAATTTGCCTAATCTTTCTAAGGTTTTTGATATCCTTGATCCAGATAATTACAAGGTAACATCATTCTACATATACAATTCTTACTCGCCTGTCTTGGCAGATCTTAGAGAGGAGTTCAAGGCTGTACAGATGGGGATGACAGATGTAGAGAATTCCTCTCTGCTCAATAGTGATGAAAGGGAGAGGAAGTTGGAGTATTTAAGAGGGCGTGAGGGGGAGCTTATTACACTCATAGAGTTGGAGGAGGAGAAAATAAGGAAAGAGCTAAGTGCTGCAATAGCTGAGTACAAGAGAGAACTCGCAGATGTTTTTACAATGATTGGAGAATTGGATCTGTTTTTGGGCAAAGCCATACAGATTAAGGAGTTGGGTTTGTGTTTCCCCGATTTCTCACGTGAAGGAAAAACCGAACTGAATGGGGTGTTCCATCCTATGTTGAAGTCTGTTCTTGAAAAGTCAAAAAAAGAATATCAGCCTGTTGATTTGTGCTACGGCAATGAGACAATATGTATAACAGGGGCAAATATGGGGGGTAAGACAGTTGCAATAAAGACTGCCGGACTTGCACAGATTCTGTTTCAGTTTGGTTTTGGCATTCCTGCTTCCGCAGCTGTAATGACAGTGAAAGATGAGATACTGTTCTCTATTGAGGAGGGGCAGAATATGAGAGAGGGGCTATCCTCTTTTGCTGCAGAGATGTTAGGAATAAACAGGATAATACAATATGTTATGGAGGGTGCAGATGTATTGGCTCTTATTGATGAGCCGGCAAGAACCACCAATCCTGCCGAGGGGACAGCGTTGGTTTCATCCCTTATAGAGCTTCTTAGGGGAAGTCTCTCCACGGTTCTTGTAACAACGCACTACGATATTGAGGATGAGAATATAAGGCGGTACAGAGTAAAAGGACTTATAGATGGCAAAATGAATTATGCTCTTATTGAGGCTGTTAGGGGTGATGTGCCAAAGGAGGCACTTACAATTGCCAGAAGTATTGGTATAGATGAGAGATGGATTTCGTTAGCCGAGAGTTATATGAACACACACATAAATAACAATTAATATATTTTTTAATAACTATGCAGAGTAAATTAGGTTTAGATTTTAAGAAGGTTGAGAAGGCCAAGGGGCTTGCAAAGGAGATAGCCTCTGAGGTGCAGACCTTCGTAGAACAATATACAACCGTTGCTGTTGAGCGTACTTTGTGCAGATTAATGGGTATAGACGGAGTGGATGAGAATATGGTTCCTCTTCCAAACGTTGTTGTAGACCATTTGAAGGACAAGGGGGTACTTAATGACGGTGTTTTGTTCTATCTGGCTAATGCCATGAAAGTTACCGGTATGCAACCGCAAGAGATTGCAGAGGGGGTAGCTAAGGGTTCAATAGATCTTACCAGAATAGAGGTAACGGACAAAAATACTCTGCAAAAGATTTTAGATCCTGTTGTTGGTGCCAATATAGAGAAGATTAGG
>CAVHKR010000202.1:0-2775 GCA_963636615.1 Acutalibacteraceae bacterium
CGGCCATTATGGCAGACGAGATGGCTAAGACTGCTCAGTTCTTCTCATTTGGCACAAATGACCTTACCCAGATGACATTCGGCTTCTCTCGTGACGATATTGGTGCTTTCATGGGTGATTATCTCTCAAAAAAGATTCTTCTTGCAGATCCATTCCAGACATTGGATCAGGCAAGTGTCGGGAAGCTTGTTGAGATTGGTATTAAGGGTGGTCGCTCAACCAACGCTAACTTAAAGGTTGGTATCTGCGGCGAGCATGGCGGAGACCCTGAGTCTGTTGCATTCTGTCACAGGGTAGGCATGAACTATGTTTCATGTTCTCCATTCCGTGTTCCAATTGCAAGATTGGCTGCTGCCCAGGCTGCTTTGAGATACTAAGAGTAATCGTAATGTTACAAAAATCTAATGGGAGACCGTCAGGCCTCCCATTTGTTTTAGTATGAGTTAAGATGCTTTCAAAAATTGCGCAATACACAATTGTTCTAAATGAAGAATAACCGGAGCATACATATTTTTTCAAAACAAGCGGCTACACTTTTGTGGAGTGTTCTTAATACTATAAAAAAAAAGGACTGCAATACTTGCAGACCCAAAAACACTTAAAACACATTAGAAAAAATCTGTGGGAGCAACAGGAGTCGAACCTGTGACCCTCTGCTTGTAAGGCAGATGCTCTAAACCAACTGAGCTATGCTCCCGAATCGTGGCCACACGGCCAAAATTACATACTTTCCCTGTTTGGGATTGCAAAGGTAGTTCTTTTTTTTTATCTTCCAAATGTTTTTGCTTACTTTTCCTCCCAAAAATTGCTTGTAAGAGCTTCTGCAACAACAAAAGTACTACCTCCAATATATATAAAGTCTTTATTATCTGCAATTTTAAGGGCGTATGCCAAACCCTCTTCAACAGAAGAAAAATTTTGCACACAGTTTAGCCCGAATGAGACAAGTTTTTCATACAATGTAGCGGATGGCAGTGCGCGTTCCCCTTTAGCCTGTACAGGAATATAGATGGCCTTGTAGGGAAGAAGATGAGAAATTGCATCAAGATCCTTGTCTGCCACAACGCCAAAAAGCATTATCAGTTTCCCTTCTCTTTGAGAATGAGTTCTTTCTATCTGCTCTTTGAGTGTAGCAAAACCATGGGCATTATGGCCTGTATCGCAGATTACCAACAGATTCTTTTTTGTTTTAGGGATAAGCCTCTCCCAGCGACCTCTAAGGCCTGTGCGCTCTGCTGTATGTTCAATAGCATCTGAACTGGCAGATAACGCAGATAACAAAGAGTCACTCAGTAGAATTGCCAATGCCGTTGCAACCGTTTTCATATTCTTTTTTTGATAATCTCCGGGCAGATCTATCTTATTTAGATCTACGGCCGAATATATCTCCCTGCCTGTTTCATAAATTCTGGAACAATCCCTCTGCATATTGTCTCTATCGGATAATCCTCCATACATCCTGTCTGCAATATAATATGGAGCCCCAACCTCTATAGCTTTTGATGTAATAGTGTCATATACACCCTTTTCAGAGCTTTCTCCCAATACAATAGGTATTCCGGATTTGATTATTCCCGCCTTCTCATAGGCAATCTCTGCCGTTGTATGCCCAAGAAACTGGCAATGGTCTAAGCCTATGTTGGTGATAATGCTAAGTTGGGGGGTAATGATATTTGTAGAATCGAGCCTGCCACCAAGCCCACACTCTATTACGGCACAATCTACCTTAGTATCTGCAAAGTATTTGAATGCAAGGGCTGTTGTAATCTCAAAAAAGGAGGCATTTTCAGACAGGAACAGCTCTTTGTTTTCTATCAGGAAGTTATAGACATACTCCTGTGAAACCATTTTGCCGTTTATCTTTATACGCTCCCTGAAATCAACTAAGTGCGGAGAGGTGTAGAGGCCAACCTTTTTGTACCTGCTCATAAGTACAGAGGCTATCATAGATGATGTAGAGCCTTTGCCGTTTGTTCCTGCAATATGTATTGTTTTATATCTGTCCTGTGGATTCTCAAAATATGCTGCTATTCTGCGCATGCTCTCCAATCCGGGCTTAAAAGCCCTTGAACCAACTATCTGAAAAGAGGGGAATTTGCAATATATAGCCTCAATCTCCTTATTATACTCTGCTTGAGTCATGATTAAAATATGATTTATTTTACCTCTCTACAACGGGGCGTATTTATTGCCGGAGCTTCGGTCATTTCTTCTATTAATAGGCTCTAACCCAAAACCACTATCCGATATGACAATAATGCCATAACCGATACCCTTATTACAGCTTCCCATTGTTGTTCTTTAATTTACCCACCTATAACGGGCGCAAAGGTAGCAAATTTTGGTATAGTGGTTTGCATAGGCAGTTTATTACATGAGTGAAAATTTGTTGAGGTTAGTTTTGTAGGTATCTGCCAAAAGCATTAATTTTACAGCCCGAATACACCTTTAAAATTCTAACAGTAAGATATGATTCTCTTCTTTTGTACAAAACAGAACAGCATTATAGCTGTTGATGCTTCTAAAGAATTGTCAAAAAAAAATATAACCGCCCTTGAGTGGCTCTTTGGGGATGCCTCTATGGCAGCTTCTCAAACTATTGAAAATGAAATATTTGTTGGTCCAAGACGTGAGATGATAACACCGTGGAGTACAACAGCAGTTGAGATAACGCAGAATATGAACGTAAAAGGGATTAAGCGAATAGAGGAGTTCATACACTCAGACTGTGACAATCCTGTTTATGACAAGATGCTTCAACGTGTCTACAACGGG
>CAVHKR010000203.1:0-2768 GCA_963636615.1 Acutalibacteraceae bacterium
CATCTACCATAACCATCTGGAACCTCCTCTCAAGGGCCTTGTCCTGTTCAAAGTATTTCTGATATTCATCAAGGGTGGTGGAGCCTATGGTTCTGAGCTCTCCTCTTGCAAGTGCCGGTTTAAGAATGTTTGCGGCATCCATTGCTCCGCTGCTTTTTCCTGCTCCTACAAGTGTATGAATTTCATCTATATACAGGATTATCTCTCCTTGGCTGTCTATTACCTCTTTTACTACGGATTTTAATCTTTCCTCAAATTCGCCCTGATATTTTGCTCCTGCTATAAGTGCTCCCATATCAAGTGAATAGATAAGTTTGTCTTTAAGGTTTTCGGCTACATCGCCATGTACTATCCTTTGGGCTATCCCCTCTGCTATGGCTGTTTTGCCAACTCCGGGCTCGCCTACCAGTATGGGGTTGTTTTTTGTTCTTCTGCTAAGAATCTGAAGCACACGCCTTATCTCCTCGTCTCTTCCTATAACAGGATCTAATTTGCCTTTTTTTGCAAGCTCTACAAGGTTTGTAGAGTAAAGATCCAATGCTTTCTGATCTGCTTGATTGTTGTCTGTCATATCTTGTTTTCTCCTTTTTCTTTGGTTGTGTAATATTTATAACGGGTTGTAACAAAAGACTTACCAATCATAATTTAGTGACAATCTGTCATAATAATGGGAGCGGTTTATGAATGGAGCTTTGCGATGTTGAACGGCTTAAGTGAAAGGGGTATGGGCTTAAATTAGTGGATATGCCGGAGCAAGTTATCTTTCTAAGATTTCAAAATGATAAAAATAAGCCTTATATTTGTCTCTAATGACTGCATTTGGGGGAATTTGTAGAGGTAAGGAACCTTTGTGAGGTCTGTTTAGAAGATTCCCAGGCTGCGCAGTTGTTTTGTTTTATTTGGTTGTAAATGCAAGATTCTGTATATAATAGCAATATACTTAGAAACGGGGAGCTGCTGCCTGTAGTGGAGAGCTTCTATACTATTCAGGGTGAGGGGCGTCATACGGGCGAGGCAGCCTATTTTATAAGGCTTGCCGGATGTGATGTCCGCTGCCCGTGGTGTGATGCCAAAAATACATGGAATGTGACAAATTTTCCTGTTGTTCCTGTTGAGGAGATTGTATCTTGTGTACTTGCAACAACTGCCCATGCTGTGGTCATAACGGGAGGGGAACCTATGAAGTATCCTTTGGGACCGCTTACTGAGTTGCTTAAGGGGAGAGGATTGAGGATATATATAGAGACATCGGGAACAGAGCCTCTGTTGGGGAGTGTGGACTGGATTTGCGTCTCTCCTAAAAAGAGGGTTGCTCCGTTAAAGGATAATCTTAAGGCTGCTAATGAGTTGAAAGTGGTGGTTTCTCATCCCGATGATTTTTTGTGGGCTGAGGAGAATGCTTGCATGACCGGTAATGGCTGTCTGCTTTACCTGCAGCCGGAGTGGGGGAGGATGAGGGAGGTTATGCCGTTGATAGTTGATTATGTAAAGGAACATCCTAAATGGAGGGTTTCGTTGCAGACGCACAAATTCATGGAGATTCCTTAGGGGATGTTATTTATCGGGAAGAAAAAAGAGTAAACTAAATTAATTAAAATTATAGATGAGAATGAAAAAAACATTGGTTCTTTTAATGGCGGCCATGATGGTGGCTTCCGCTGCTTTTGCACAGAAAAAAGCTAAGAAAGCCGAGGCTAAACCGGAGGGGTATATCTTTACAACTGTAAAGGCCAATCCTGTTACATCAATCAAAAACCAAAGCAGTTCCGGTACATGCTGGGCGTTTTCTACTATTTCGTTCCTTGAGAGCGAGGCTATTAAGGCCGGTAAGGCGGATACAACGCTTAATCTTTCTGAGATGTTCATTGTTTCAAGGGCTTATTCAGATAAGGCTGAGAAGTATGTAAGACTAGGCGGTAATCTTAATTTTGCCGGTGGTTCTGATTTTGGCGATGTGGTAACGGTATTTAAAAATTATGGTATTGTACCTGAAACTGAGATGCTTGGCCTTAATTATGGGCAGAAGGTTCACAGACATGCGGAGCTTGACGCTGTTTTAAAGGCCTATGTAAAGGCTGTTGCCGAGAGACCTATGCGTACTCTTTCAACTGCTTGGAAGAGAGGCTTTGAGGGGATTCTTTCTGCTTATCTTGGAGAGGTTCCTCAGAAGTTTACAGTTAATGGAAAGGAGTACACTCCTAAGTCATACGAGGAGAGCCTTGGCCTTAATTTAGATGATTATGTGTCACTTACAAGCTTTACACACCATCCTTTCTATGAGCCATTTATTATTGAGGTTCCGGATAACTGGCGTTGGTCTGAGTCTTACAACCTTCCTATGGATGAGCTTGAGCAGGTTATGGATTATGCAATAAACAACGGTTATACGTTTGCATGGGGTGCTGATGTAAGTGAGAAAGGTTTTACAAGAAACGGTATTGGTGTTGTTCCCGATGTTGCTGCTGCAATGAAATCTGCCGGATCGGATCAGGAGAAATGGATTGGTGTCTCTAAAGAGGATAAAGAGGCTGCCATGTACAACCAAAATGCTCCGGGCAAGGAGCTTGAGATTACTCAGGAGATGAGGCAGATTGCGTTTGACGAGGGTACAACTACAGATGACCATGGCATGCATGTTTACGGTATTGCAAAGGACCAGAACGGAACCAAGTATTATATTGTAAAGAACTCATGGGGACCAAGTGGCAAATATAAAGGAATATGGTATGTCTCTGTACCTTACGTTAAGTACAAGACAATGAATATCC
>CAVHKR010000204.1:0-2765 GCA_963636615.1 Acutalibacteraceae bacterium
AATTAATTTAGTTTAACTTTCATTTATTTGTCATTAAAATGAGGCTTTTGTTTAGACAAAAAAGCCTGCATCCCATCTTTTTGGTCCTGAGAAGCAAAACAATCTCCAAAATATCTGTTCTCTAACGCCAATGCAGCAGTTTCATCCAAATCATAATTTTCATTTATAATCTTTTTTGCATAACGCACTGCAATAGGTGCATTTGAGAGGATCTTCTCTGCCATCTTTATACAATATGGCAACAGTTCCTCCTGTTCAAGAACAGAATTTACAAGACCTATCCTCAAAGCCTCATCTGCATTTATCACCTTGCCTGTATATATCATCTCCTTAGCCATCCCCTGACCTACTATCTTACTAAGCCTGTATGTTCCTGAAAATCCGGGAATAATTCCAAGCGAAACCTCAGGTTGGCCAAATTTTGCATTCTTGGCTGCGACTCTAATATCACATGCCATGGCCAGTTCACAACCTCCACCAAGAGCAAAGCCATTTACAGCTGCTATTACAGGAATCTCCAACTCCTCTATCTTTCTAAAGACAGACGCACCAAATTTTCCAAACGCATATCCCTCTTCTCTATTGAAAGCTGCCATCTGAGAAATGTCGGCACCTGCAACAAAAGATTTGTCACCCTCTCCTGTAAGGACAATAGCTTTAATCTCCGGTGCAAGATTTGAGACAAAACCGTCCAATTCTGTAAGGACTTGGGAGTTCAGAGCATTCAGAGACTTGGGCGCAGATATTTTTACAACAGCTACGCCCTTGTCTAAAATCTCATATTTCAAATAACTATACTCCATAGCCTTGAAATTATAAATTATAGCATAGATTTAAGATTCTTTGAAACAGTAAAATCTGCCTCTGTAGCCTCTTTAACCTGATCTACTGTAAATTCAGGGTTAATCTCAACCAACTCTATACCTTTAGGGGTTATATCCATTACACACATCTCGGTAATGATTCTATTTACCTGTCCCGGAGCTGTAAGCGGAAGATGACATTTTTTAAGAATCTTATGACGACCTTTGGCGGTGTGTTCCATTGTAAGGATGACCTTCTTGGCTCCCAATAAAAGATCCATGGCACCACCCATACCCGGAGTCTTGCTTCCAGGAATCATCCAATTGGCCAAATCGCCCTTCTCATCAACCTCCAATGCGCCAAGAAATGTAACATCAACATGACCGCCTCTTATAATTCCAAATGATGTAGCAGAATCAAAAGTACATGCACCAGGCTTTGCAGATGTAAATCCGCCACCTGCGTTAACTAAGTTTTTGTCGCATTTATCCTCGGATGGAGTTTCACCCATACCCAATAGTCCGTTTTCAGACTGAAGGATAACATTTACGCCCTCAGGCAAGTAGTTAGGGATTAGAGTAGGAAGCCCTATTCCCAAATTAACAACGTCACCATCTTTAAGCTCTTTAGCAGCTCTTTTGGCAATGATCTCTCTAATTTGATTCTTATCCATAATATTAATTTTTAGGTCCTTTAAGAGGATTATTATATCTTTTTTACTTATTGTGTCTCTTTACATACTCCTCAGCAACAAAAGAAGCAACATCGTCTGCATAGGTATTCATTCCAAAACCGGCATCAAATCCAAGCTCCTTGGCAAGTTCATGGCTTATTCTTGGACCTCCGCAAACAACAATCATCTTGTCTCTCAACCCTTCTGCCTCCATAAGCTCAATAAGGTTTGTCATATTCTTAATATGGACATCCTTCTGAGTAACAGTCTGGGAAACCAAAACGGCATCTGCATTAAGCTCCACGGCCTTTGCAAGGAACTCCTCATTAGGAACCTGACTTCCAAGATTATATGCATCAATCATATCATATCTTTCAAGTCCGTAATGTCCTGCATACCCTTTCATATTCATTATAGCATCAATACCAACAGTATGAGCATCAGTACCGGTACTTGCCCCAACAACAACAAGCTTTCTGCCAATATTCTCCTTTATATACTCATCGGTCTCATGCATATCCATAACAGTAGACTCAACCTTTGGTACATATATGCCGGTATAGTCTATATCCAAAGTACTGTTACCATAACAGTTAAAGAAAGTAAATCCTGGAGTCAGCTCCTGTGCAAATACTACAAGAGGATTTTCAAACCCCATCTTTTTAAGGAACAGTTTAGCTGCTTCAACAGCCTCTGCTCCATTAGGAACAGGCAATGTAAAGCTCAACTGAACTTTACCGTCGTTCATTGTATCACCGTAAGGTTTTACCTTTTTAAGATCAAGAGTCTTGTCAAAACTCTTATCCTCCATTGAATATAATCCGCCGCTCATTATTTATCTCCTCCCTTTCATTAGGTTAATAAATGGATTCATGTAATTACCGCTTTTGGCTGTTACTCCAGACAAGCCCTTTCCACCGGTTCTGCTCCTCTTAACATCACCAAAAATTCCCTTTTCAAGGGCGTTGAACAGACCCTCCGAGGTCATCTTCTCCAACAAATCTATTGCATTGTCCAATACAAGTTTTGCCCTGCTTCTTACAATACCGCCCTCTTTAAATTCAAGATCCTCGCCAATACTTCTCATATTGTTGAAAATATATTTGGCATTCTCAATAGACAAGAAACGGTCAGACATAAACGGAGTGTGGATAGCCTCTGTTGGCATTCCAAGAAGCTGAATACCCTGATGTGTCCAAACACCTATTATGTTAAAGAGAGCATCCTGCAAATGGCCCCTGAAAATATTACCGGTCATGAATTTTGTAGGTGGCATATATTTTAATGT
>CAVHKR010000205.1:0-2722 GCA_963636615.1 Acutalibacteraceae bacterium
AGATTGTTCTTTATGTTGTATGCCGAATAAAGAATGCCTACAGATGTTTTAGGGTTCTCCATTGCAACGCTAAATGTATTGTCAACAAACCCTTTTCCCGGATTGAGATTATGATCAATTGCATCCTTGCCATGTTTCAACTTAACAGGGATAGAGCCTATATATTTCTCCACCAGCGGCTTAAATGTGTCCATGTCTACATTTCCCGTTACTATTACAGTTGTTCCGGCTGCATCTCCGTAAAGAATATCCAATGCTGTCCTAATATCCTCCGCACTTACTTTCTCCAACATTTCGCCTGTAAGTTTGATATTTCTTGGAGATTTTGCCAGGGCTTGCTGTATAGCCATTGAGAATATGAAGTTTGGTTGTTTCTCCATATTCGGAACCAATGCTTTAAGCTGGTTAAGGCCTACCTCCAACTCCTCTTTCTCAACTCTTGGCGCAGTATATGACAGATAGAGCAACTGCATAGCTGTCTCTATATCGTTAGGAGAGCTGTAGACATTAACACCGTGCCTGTCTGAACCAACGTAGTATTTTGCAGAGGCAATCTTGCCTGTAAGCATCTTGCTAAGCTGGGTCTGAGGGAACTTGGAGATACCTGCATTAGACTGGTATATCTGAAAAACATTCCTTTCCATAGATGGTAACAGCTCCTCCGCAAGGAACGATGTACCGCCCTTTGCAACAGTCTTTATCCTTATCTCATCTTTCTTAAAATCAGTTGGTTTTACAACTACCTTAATACCGTTTGCCAGTGTGAATACTGTTGAGCCAAACTCACCCTTCTCCTCTTTTTTAATCTTTGAACCTTTAAGTTTTGAGGCATCCATCAACGGCTCATTTGAAACGGTGCTCTCCAAAGGTTTAATATCTGCACTCTTTGCAGTATTCAAAACATTCGCCAACTCTTGCTCTGTAGGTACTGCTATCCCCTCTTTTTCCGGAGCACTGTATAATATGACATTGTTCTCTGCTGTTATAACTTGCTGCATTGTCTGGTTAATTGCCGCGAGAGGGAGCATATCTAGATATTGCTTTTTAATGTTATACTCGTAATCGGGAGTCATGTATGGAGTGTTGTCCAGGAAGTTGCTCATGTAGATTCTGCATAACTGCTCGTTCTGTCTGCTGTCTGCATTGTTTTTCCTGTTTTCCAAGCCCTTTAGGATATTGGTCTTAGCTCTGTCATACTCCTCTTGTGTAAACCCAAATTTCTTTGCACGCTCCAACTCAATCAGAGCAGCCTCAAAACCTTTCAATCCCTCTCCATCTTTGGTGGTAACATCAAGGAAGAACCCGTCAAGTGTCTCAATCAACTTGCCTAAACCTACACTTGCATTAATGAAAGGTGCATTTGCAGATTTTGATAAATCATCCAATCTTTCTCCCAACATATTGCCAAGCAGCTCTTTTACCAGAGAGGTTATTAATCCTATATTGGTAGAGTTATACTCCTCCGGCATTGGCTCGCTCTTTATAATGAATGTTATATCTGTGGTGTTCAGCTCTTTGTCCGTAAAGACAGACACTAACGGCTCCTTGTTATCGGGAACCTTTATAACATCTTTTGCTTTAGGATTTTCTGCTTTAGGTATTTGGTTAAAATACTCTTTTATTTTCTCCTCAACATAGTTGACATCTATATCGCCAACCACTACTACAGCCTGCAAATCAGGTCTGTACCAAGTCTGGTAAAAATTGACCAGCTCCTCAGGCTTGAATGTCTCAAGGCCCTCTTTTGTTCCTATAATATTACATTTTGCATATTTCGAATCCTTGTAGAGGACAGAGAAATGGGCTTCCATACTTCTTCTATCGGCATTCATTCCTGTTCTCCACTCCTCAATTATAACACCTCTCTCAGCATCTATCTCAGCCGGGTCATTGGTTACAAAGTGTGAGTAGTCATGAAGGATGAGTATAGAACTGTCTACTACAGTTGTCCTTTTAAGAGGAACATTCATAAGCATGTAGGCGGTTTGTTCAACCCCTGTGCCGGCATTAACGTTATAGCCGAACTTGGCTCCTATGCTCTCCATATATGAGATAATACCCTTTCCAGGAAAGTTTTTTGTTCCATTGAGACACATGTGCTCAAGAAAATGTGCAAGACCATCTTGGGCAGGAGTCTCCTGAATGGCTCCCACATTTGTTACAAGGTAAAAACTTGCCCTGTTGGCAGGCTTCTCATTATGCCTAATGTAGTATGTAAGGCCGTTGTCCAATTTGCCAACCTTAACATCTTTATCCTGCTCCAACTGCTCAATTTGCTGAGCCACAGCAGAAACTGTAAACACCAATAGCAGCGCCGCCGCAAAAAATAAACGTTTCATAAATTCTAATTTCATATCTGTTTTTTTTATCTGTTTTCAAACCATCTTCCCGACAAGGAAATCACATTACACCTACGCTTAATAAGAAAAAATTGTCGGGAAGAAAAAATAACTAATAAAAATTGACGACTAATCTGAATCTTTTATCTCTGCTCCATCATCTACAAACTCTAACAGCTCTCCTGGCTGGCAATCCAATATCCTGCACAACTTGGCTAATGTTGAGAACCTTACAGCCTTTGCTTTTCCGGTTTTTAGAATGGAGAGGTTTGCCATTGTTATTCCCAACTCCTCGGCCAGTTCTCCAAGAGGTTTCTTCCGTCTGGCCATTATTACATCCAATCTCACTATTATAGACATCTTTGGGCCCTCCTGTTATATGG
>CAVHKR010000206.1:0-2720 GCA_963636615.1 Acutalibacteraceae bacterium
ATTGGCCTCTTCACAGATTATTGATGCAAGGATAGATATCTCTACAGGTGTAAGTCCAATCTCCTTTGCCTTGTTGAGCCTGTCATTGTTCCAGAATTTATCATATTCGCTCCTCATCTTTTGCAGGAATTCGTTGGGAGTAATATTCCAGTACACCTGGTATGTGTTAGGTATTATCATACAAGGGAATGTCTCCTCTGTAAAACCATAGGCAGCCGCTTTGCCCGGAATTAGAAACTCTTTTGCAAATGCCGCAGAATCATATCCCAATTTGCTGCCAAGTTTACCTGCCAATCTCTTCATTCCTCTAATGTTCCCTGCAAGTACAAGATTTACAGGTTGCTGCCATCCATGAGAGAGCATGTTGCCAAGGTAGTTGCTTTTTGTTCCTGCTGGAATCTTGTATCTTCCGGATTTAAATTTGCTCTGCAGCTCTATCCCTTTGGCATATTTGAGAAACGGTTTAGGGTTGTCTAACACTGCTCTAAGACTCTCCTCTACCTGCGAGTAGGTTGCTCCCGGTCTTATATAGAGTACGGTATCATTATGCGAAATTACCTTGTATTTGTTGCAACTGCTTAACAGTATCATTGCAAACATAATGTATGTAAACCTGTATTTGATAAAAACCTGTCTCATTCTTGTCCTGTAACTCTTTTATCTGTCTATCTTCTCTAATTGTGAGGCATATAGGCTTATTCTGCCGTTTTATTTACTGCCGGATACTCTATGCGTGAATGATAAATCTCTTTCAGATGCTTTTTGAATACCTCTTTTACTGTATTTATCTCTTTAAGCGTTATATCTGCATCTGTAAGTTGTGATTCTGAAATCCTTGCGGCTGTAATCTTGTCTACAAGATTTGATATGCTCTCTTCTGAATAGTCTTTTAACGAACGTGATGCCGCCTCTATGGCATCTGCCATCATAACCACAACCTGTTCTTTTGTCGTTGGGAGCGTACCGTTGTATGTGAATGGCTCTTTGTTGTTCGGATCCCCTCCGTCTATGCAGTATTTTGAATAGAAGTATCCTGTAACGCTGCGTCCATGATGAGATGTTATGAATGCCGTTATTATTTTAGGTAACTTAAATTTTTTTGCAAGCTCAACACCATCGGGAACATGTTTGATTATCAGTTGGGCACTCTCTTGGGGCGAAAGATTTTTATGATAGTCTATGCCCGGAGCCTGATTCTCTATGAAGCATTGCGGATTTACTAGCTTTCCTACATCGTGGTACATTGCGCCAACCTTTACAAGCCGGGCATTACCATGTATTGCAGTTACTGCCCGTTCGGCAAGGTTGGCCACCTGCAGACAATGCTGGAATGTTCCGGGAGCTTTTCTTGCAAGCTCCTGCAGCAGGGTATTGTTTGTGTCTGACAGATCTTTTAGGGTAGATACAGAGACCAATCCGAATATCTTTTCCAATAAAAAGACAAGTGGGTATGCAGCTACTATGAACATTGAGTTTAAGAAGAGGTAAACTATATAGATATAGTCATATACAGGTTTTCCACTCTCCATAAGCCTGAATGCTATGAAAACAATAAACATGGCGCCAAACAGAAGAAGCGAGTTAAGGAATTGAAGCCATCCTCTATACAGGTAGACAAATGACAAGAGTGTAGCCACTCCTGCAAATAGATTCAGTATATACAACTCTATACCGTTTTCTGCAAAAATCAGAAGCGGAAGAAGTGAAATCATGTATACTGGGAATACGACCTTTGCCTGAAAAAACGCCATCATGTAGAGGGCAAATACGGCAAATGGAACCATAAACAGATATTCCGGCCCTACACCTCTTATAACAACCGTAATTATATATGCAAGAAGCAGGAGGAAGATAATGAAGTTAAAACGTTTCTTCTCTCTAAGAATCTGTATGTTAACTGTATATATTGATGCAAATACCAAGAACAGAATCACAAGTATCATTAATACATGTCCCGAAACAAGGGAGACATTACTGCCTGAGTATCCCATACTTAGCTCATATTCAGCTTTATATGAATCTAATACCTGCTCTATATAGGCTGTTATGATCTCCCCCTCAGACACTATGAGCTGTCCTGTGTATATTATCCCTTTGGTAGGAGAGATGTAGTCAATGGCTTTCTTATGTACAAGCTCTGTTGACTGTTGGTCGTAGATGAGGTTTGCCTGTATCAGAGATTCGGGTTTGATCTTGGACATGCCGGCTATTGTAATTGAATCTGTGGCAATAAGAGCAATCTTAGACTGTAGTTTTTCTATTGCCTGTAATGTGTTGTATGCAGATGCTCTTGGAATCTCTTCTGCCCTTTTATCCTTTTGTACAATTATATATCCGTTTTGGTCACTGCCCGAGAGTTGTTCATCTCTTTTTATGATTCCCACAGAGTAAATCTCGCTGAGTATGTTTTTTAATGTAACCAAATCCTTATCGGATATGAGGCTGTCCCTATTCATCCCCTCTGCCATCTGCATTGCATTTGGCAGAATATCATTGTTATACACGTAGTATGGGACAAACTGCTCCGCTGCGGCATTCCTCTCCTTTAAAAGTTCTCCTTGCGATTTCAGTATAGGAAAATCTATAGGGGCTACCAATGTTTCGTACATCCACGGCCTGCCTTTGTGATATTCATACTTGAACCTTCCCTCACTCGGATAGAGCAAAACCATAATTACAAGAGCTATGGACATTGTAATGTAGATGCTCTTCTCTTTAAG
>CAVHKR010000207.1:0-2700 GCA_963636615.1 Acutalibacteraceae bacterium
ACATAGTAGATATTGTTCAGCTTCTCCGGCAAGACAGAGGCAAGCAACCGGGCATGAAGCACCTGTGGAGACTCTATCATCTCACCGTAAACCATAATATGGGTATACCTCTCGGCCTGCTCCTTTATGGCGTTAACCACCTCTCTGTTACAGTGTCCTACATTACTCACAGACACTCCCGATATAAGGTCAATAATAGGCTTTTCTGTTCCATCATCATTGGCAGAGTATAAAAAAACACCCTCGGCCCCCTTGATATTAACTCCAAGTGGTGCCGAAGATGTTTGTGCTACATGATTAAAGAACAGATCCCTTAAAATATAAGGTCTCTCCTGCATAAAATCTGTAAATTATTCCTGCTCGTTTTCAAACTCAGAGCTTACTAAAATTCTTCCGCAATACTCACACACAATTATCTTCTTGCTGAGAGAAATATCCATCTGCCTCTGAGGTGGTATTTTATTAAAGCAACCGCCACAGGCTCCACGCTTAACAGTAACAACCGCCATCTTGTTTCTGGCATTGTCCCTTACCTTTGTGTAAGCATTCAACAGCCTTGTCTCTATCTGCTTAGAAAGCTCCTCCTCCCTCTTCAACAACTCCTCCTCCTCCTTCTTGGTCTCATCTATAATTGTATCAAGCTCCTTCTTCTTGTTAACCAAATCCTCCTCTCTGCCCTTAAGATTCTCTTGCGTCTGTGCAATAAGCTGCTTCTTCTCTGCAAGAGTCTTTGTGCCATCCTTTATCTTCTTGTCACAAAGCTCCACCTCAAGTCCTTGGAACTCTATCTCCTTTGTTAAGGAGTCGAACTCTCTGTTATTCTTTACATTATTTCTTTGAGCCTCATATTTTTCAATCAGAGCCTTTCCAGACACCATATCATTCTTCTTCTGTGCTATAAATGCCTCCAAATCCTTAATCTCCTTCTGAAGGTTCATACATCTTGTCTGCAAACCCTGTATATCATCCTCCAAATCCTGAACCTCCAAAGGAAGCTCACCTCTCAAAAGATAAATCTTGTCTATCTTGGAATCTATTTGCTGAAGTTTGTAAAGATTTCTGAGCTTTACCTCCATGCTCACCTCGTTATCTAAATTCTTGGCAATCTGCAACGAAGCAAAAGTTTCGCCTCCATCTGGAGTAATAACTGTGTTAGTCTTTTTACCTGTAGCCATAATGCAGCTTTAATAGTAATATATTGGATTATTATTTCTTTCAGTTACGTAAACCGCAAAGTTAGTAAAATTTTCAGAAACTATATTTTTTATAAACTCTACCACCTCAACTTCGCTCTCATAATGCCCCATATCCAATAGCATAAAGCCCTCTTCTGTATAGAAATTATGATACCCTATATCCCCTGTAACATAGGCTTGGACTCCGGCAGACATGGCATTGGGTATAAAATCCCTGCCAGCTCCGCCGCACACTGCCACCTTGGTTATAAGGCCGGCAACCGGTCTGCTGCATCTTAGAGAGGAAACACCAAAAAGCTCCTTTACATTATGCACAAACTTTATGCAATCCATTGGCTTGCAAAGTACTCCCACCAATCCAAACCCCTCATCAGAAAGCACCTCACAGTTAGTTAAACCCAACCTGTTTGCCATAAGTCTGCTTACCCCATTCTCCGCCTTGTCTAAATTGGTATGGGCAGAGTAAAGGACTATGTTATGCTTTATAAGCTCAGTTATAATCCTCCCCACAGAATTGTTGGGAATAATACTCTTTATCCCTTTAAAAATAAGAGGGTGATGTGTTATGATCAGGTTAGCCCCTCTTTTTACGGCCTCATCTACCAAATCCAAAGTACAGTCAAGCCCTACAACAGCAGCCTCTGCAATACTGTCAGGGTCTCCTACCAAGAATCCACTGTTATCCCACACCTCCTGGGTAGCTTTAGGAGCTATAAGCTCCAGCGGTTCAACTATTTGTCTGCAACTGTATCTCATCTATAAAAACATTATCTATTCAAGAGCATCCTCTATATCCTTAAGCATCTGTCTGATTGCAACAAGACTTTTTAGAGCCTCCCCTTTTCTGTCATTCTCTTCCATTCCCATCCGTATTGACGATGCTGCATAGTCAAGCTTCATCCCTTTCTCCTTTACC
Source organism: Acutalibacteraceae bacterium (assembly GCA_963636615.1). Taxonomy (GTDB): domain Bacteria; phylum Bacteroidota; class Bacteroidia; order Bacteroidales; family UBA932; genus Egerieousia. Next base: position 2,113 of record CAVHKR010000207.1, read on the forward strand.
AAATTATGCATCCTCCTAAAAATATTAAACTCATTGTAAGAGAAAAGCCTGTTCCCTTTTTTGTTCCTTTTGGGATTAAAAAGCTCCGGAAACTTATCGGACCAGAAACGTACCAAAGAGACACTCTCCCCTATACTATCGGCAACCTCTCCCATAGTATAATAAAGTTTCCCCTCTTGTGTATCATTCCGTTTCATAGACAGTTAATCCAACGATTGTCCCGTATTTGTAGTCTTTACTATTACCTCCCTAAACATCTTTGGCGTCATATCAGAATAGAAATAGTACACCGGATCCATATTCACTCCATCCTTAACCACCTCATAATGCAGATGAGGGCCAAATGACATGCCGGTTGTGCCTACCCTTGCTATCACATCTCCCCTCTTTACATTCATCCCCTGCCTTGCCAATATATCGCCAAGATACATATATTTGGTAACATATCCGTTCCCATGATTAATTACAACTGTGTTGCCGGTACCTTTAGAGGCCCTGCCGGTAGAGACAACAGTTCCGTTTGCAGGTGCTATGATCTCTGTTCCCGCATTGGCTAAAAGATCTATCCCCGTATGATTGGCAATCGTT
>CAVHKR010000208.1:0-2668 GCA_963636615.1 Acutalibacteraceae bacterium
TTATAAAATTGAGCCCTCTTAAAACTCTCCTTATTCCTAACGCTGGAATAAAATAATACTATACCTGCCATATTGAGATTATTATTGGTCAATTTTTAGGAACGTGTAGAGCAGATACAACTTATACTACATGCAAGCACCATGAGTCAATGGTCAAAAGATCTCTAGCTGAAGGCCAAGTGCACGGATAATACGATAGAAAGTACTGACACTTGGTGTCATTGTTCCATTCTCAATCTTGGAAATATAACTCTTGGTCGTTCCTATTCTGCTTACCTGTTCTGCCAGAGTTACATTCTCCTCCTTACGAGCATCACGAATAATCTGACCGTAATAAAAAGAGTAGGTCTGCTCCTCTGCTACTGCTCTCTCTTGAGTACCTGGTTCTCCGAATTCGGCATCAAGAACTACATCGTAGATCCTAATCTGATTGTCATTTACATGCTCTACCATAATATTCTTTCTATATCCGTTTTGCTCTTTCAATCTCTATGGGCTGGGATTGCTGCGTTTATCTTCCTCCTTTGCTCCAACTCCAATATTAAGTCTTATGAAATCTTTTCCAAAAATTGAACATTAACGACTGTAATAGCCATATAATCACATAGCAACCACTTCCTCTACAGGATTGTATGTCTTATCCTTAATATAGTTTTCACAGTAGTCAACAAAAAAGGATTTATCTTTCCTAAGGAAATCCTTATATACCTCTGCCGCAACTTTTTCTTCTACAATAGAAATATGACCATCTCCAAGATTCTCCCTATGAGCTACATTATCATCATACAGTTTTTGTTCATATATGTAAGAACCATTATTGGCAGTTACTCCATTATATCTACAAAACAAATCATATTCCACAGATTCTGTCTCTCCATTAATTGTCACATTACCACGGAACATGCGCTCATACCTATAGTCAACTCCATACAACCACTCCATATAATGCATATAAGTCATACAATCCCCAATAAGAGGTCCTAAAAAGAGGAATTTAACTCCTTCCCGATGACGAAGTTTATCAAATGTAGAGTTAGCACCACAGGAAGAATGACCAATATTCAGTACCAAGTCCGTATCTTCTCCAAGTAACGCTGTAGACATTTGTGGGTCAACAGACCTAATGACTTCCGGCTGCTTACGAAAATACTCATTCAACGCTCCCATTTTTGAAGCGGATTTTGCCGGATCGTAATCTCTTCCATTACAGAAGCTAAAAGTAAATGTAGGCATACAAATGGTTTTTACACCCAAAGATTTGATAACATCCAGAATTGCACCAAGAAGTTGAGTTTTCTTTAGCTTTGGATTAGGTGCTCCAAATGTCAAAGATGAGTGTATATAAAGAATCTTGCATTTATCAGCCTCAAGCTTTATTAGAGTATCATAAAGATCCTTGTTGGTTACCCATTTACCAGCTTTATCTAAAAACAAATCAATTTTTTCCATTTTATTTTGTGTTTCTTCCTCCATCAACATACAGACATTGTCCGGTAATCCATTTTGCTTTATCACTAAGCAGGAATTCTGCGTAATCAATTACATCCTGAGGAGTCCCCCAACCCAGAGGCGTGTCTTTGCCCATCTCCACTTTGTATACCTCATCAAGATTGGCTGTCATAGGTGTTTCAATGGCTCCCGGTAATAGCGCATTTATTTTAATGGGAGACAATTCTCTTGCAAGTGTATATACAAGAGAGTTTATGGCTCCTTTGGAGGCCGCATACACAGAGTTGCCTACATTGCCTCGCTCACTAACAAGTGCAGAAATTAACACTACTCTATCAAGTGCTTTTTGATTTACTTTTTTCGTTAAGATCTTCAGAATCTCAAATATAGAGAATATGTTTACGTTAAAAGTAAGATCTATAAGCTCTATGGAGGCAGTTTTCAATGGAGAGAGTTTATTTATGCCGGCAAAATGAAGATACTTATCAATAACTGCATCATTGTTTTTGAGTATTTCCGAGAGTGAATTACCAATATCAGCTCTCTCAGTTGCAAAATTACAATGCCAGAGCAGAATATTCTCCTGATTGTCGCATTCTTCCTTCACTCGCGTTAACTGTTCTGAATTCTCACTTGCAATAATGAGGTTCTGTGACTTTGAAAGCTGTTTTGCACACAAGGCGCCCATTCCGGAGGATGCACCTGTAACCAATGTGTATGTTTTCATATGTTATTTACAAGACAGAACATCCTTGCAAAAATCTTCGATAGATGCAAAATTGCGAATATCTGCAACTTTCATTGCCTTTTTATAATCAGAGTCCAGCATGGCCAAAATAGAGAGTGCTGATAGCGAATCCCACTCTTCATAGTCAGAAAACTTCTTTGTTATATCAACATTCTCTACCTCAAGAATCTCCGCAATTTTTTGAACAAGTTCTTTCATAATTAAAATTCTATTATATTGTTAAACGATAATTTATTCAGATCAAGAATGAGAGATGACCATGTAAGCCCTACACCAAAGCCCGCCATGCAGACTCTCCTGCGTCCCGATACAACCGTATCTCCAAGATTATAGCTGATATTCGTAGGCACGGTCACTCCGCTGGCATTGCCAAAGTTCTCCACTATGTTGGCAGGCATCTTGTCATACGGAACTCCTATCTTGTCTGCCAATTTGTGAAGCATAAACTTATTTGGCTGATGGAAGATATAC
>CAVHKR010000209.1:0-2654 GCA_963636615.1 Acutalibacteraceae bacterium
ACACTATCATACAGAGCCTCATAAACATCAGTACAGTAAGGGTTATAAAGACATCCAGCAAAAGACAGACAGAGATTTCTCCATACGATTTTGCAAGAGAACTGTGAGTGGTGTACAGATAGCAGAAGATGAGAATATCCTTTAGCATTACTGCCTCAAAAAAACGTCTCACCTCCTTGAATGCCATATTTCTTATGGTTACCTTGTATGTCTTAAAGATGAAAAAAGAGAGTATGCTTAGCAGGCACGAAACGGCCAGCGTCCAAACCATATCCCGACTGTCAAAATCTGAGATATGAAAGAACGTTATAGCCAATACTAATGATATAAAGGTAGAAAATTCAGATACAACGGTATCTGCCAAAAGCACAAGCTGTGGGCTCAAATAGCGTCTCAAATACAGTCTTTCCCAGATTCTGTATATAAATTTCTGATTCATAGTTGAGTAGTTCTAAGCAGACAACCGGCCTATGAACAGAGTAGTACCATTGCCCATGTAGGCAATATGCCACATTTGCGTTGTTTTGTTTTTATCATAAGCTGATCTTTGCAGTTTTTAAGTTATAGGCAGCAAAGGTAGCAAAAACTTCCAATTATCCACATTAGGGGGCTTAAAAGTTGCCCCTTTGCCTCCTGTTTCATATCTGTTCTCTTACAAGTCCCCCTCTGTAAGCCGCCAACAGCTGTTTCAGATCCTCTATCTGAGCCCTAAGCTCCTCTCCTATATCTGTATCCATTACCAATTTCCTTTTCTCCACAAACTCAACGACCTTGGTCTCCGATATAATATCAACACCCTGCTCTATGGCCTTTTGCTTAGATTCAAACGGCTCATGCTGAACAAGTTTCAAACCATAAGAGTTATAGATTAGAGTAAACCCTGCTATTCCTGTCTCCAACTGATATGCCTTTGAGAATCCGCCATCTATTACAAGCAGCTTGCCCTCTGCCTTAATTGGAGATTCCCCCTTTTTTGTCTTTACAGGGATATGTCCGTTTATGATATGAGACGGCTCCCCCTTTACTCCAAACTCCTTTAGGATATTCTCACACACCTGTCTGTTCTCCTTCAGATGAAAATAATGCCCTTTATTCTCCTTTTGAGGCTCTTTGTCTGTTAGGAAATATCTTTCAAAAGTAGCCATCTTGTCTTTGTCAAATGGGGGCGAAACCGGTCCGCACCACAGATACCAGATAAAATCCTGCCCATACTGTTTTAGAGAGGGCTTGGTATCTTCAAAGTATGCAATCCGCACAAGCTGGTCTATCTTATCGAACAGCTCCTTTCCCTTATACTCCTTACCCAAAATCTTAAGGCTCTTAAAGCTGCCGTCTTCATTAAGCGGAACAGAACCGTGGTAAAGCAGGTTTGAATTCCTTACAAGATACAGTGCCCCATGAGAGTAGAAGCATTTCATGTGGTTTGCCAATCTCTGGCTGTTGGTAAAGCTATGTGTCAGTTTGTCTATTACATCTTCCTCCTCCGGAGTAAGCCTGTACGGGTCATTTGGGTCTATGCTCTGGAAATCTGTATCCTTAAGCTGATAGACCTCTCCGTTTAATGTTATTGTCCCCCTCTCATAATTTATAAGGTGCAGCAGTTTTCTATCCTGCATCTCAAAATCGGGATTCCTGTCTATAATCTGAGCCTCCAATTTGAACTGCATAATGGTTATAGCCTTGTGCATCTGAGCTATTATTTTAAGCTGCTTTGGGTTAAGCGGCTCATCTTCGTTATGCTTTGGTTTGAATATGGTGCAAGGGTCATCTCCGTACATATCCATTGCAAATGTTACAAGAGGCAACAGGTTAATGCCGTAGCCCTCCTCCAAAGTCTTCAGGTTTGCATACCTGAAACACATCCTAAGCACATTAGCCACACAAGCCCTGCTTCCGGCAGCCGCTCCCATCCACACAAGATCATGATTGCCCCACTGAATATCGTAATTATGATAGTTCATAAGAGTATCCAATATTATATGTGCGCCCGGTCCCCTGTCATAAATATCCCCTATTATGTGCAGGGAATCTATTGTAAGCCTCTGTATAAGATGACAGATAGCGGCAATGAAGTGATCTGCCCTGCCGGTTGATATGATAGTATTCACAATAGCTGTAATGTAGTTGTGCTTGTTTGCCTCGCTCTCTCCCTTGGTCTCGTGCAGCAGCTCCTGTATAATGTACGAATACTCCTCCGGCAATGCCTTTCTTACCTTGGAACGGGTATATTTAGAGGAGACATTGGAGCACACCTTTACAAGCCTCATAAGTACAACCCTATACCATTCGGAAAGGCTCTTCTCCCTTGCCTTTACCAATTTCAGTTTCTCCTCCGGGTAATATATAAGTGTACACAGGTCTCTCTTCTCCCCCTCTCTCAAAGTATGCCCAAAAATCTCCTCTACCTTTCTCTTTATTACTCCCGATGCATTTCTCAGAACATGCTCAAATGCCTCATTCTCTCCGTGCAGGTCTGTAACAAAGTGTTCTGTTCCTTTGGGTAGATTTAATATTGCCTCCAAGTTTATTATCTCTGTTGAAGCCGCCTGGATTGTAGGGAAGCTCTTTGATAATAATTTCAGATATTTTAAATCTCTCTTCATGTAAAATATAAATTTTGTTTAAAACTCTTTTTAGCTCATGCTCATAAACAT
>CAVHKR010000210.1:0-2583 GCA_963636615.1 Acutalibacteraceae bacterium
GTATTATACTACAACAACTGCGCAGGATCCGTATCATGCTGCAGAAAGATTTAAAAATGAGGAGTTTGATGTTGTTGTAGCTATAGGTGGGGATGGTACCGTAAACCAGATTGCAAAAGCGCTTGTTGGCAGCAATACAAGATTGGGAATTATACCGGCCGGGTCTGGTAACGGTATGGCAAGGCATCTTAATATCCCCATGCTATACTACAAGGCTGTAGATGTAATTTTAGAGAACCATTATATAGAGATTGATGCAGGAATAATTAACGGACAATATTTTTTCTGTACGGCAGGGCTTGGTTTTGAGGCTGTTGTGGGAGCAAAGTTCAACAGGGCAGGTACAAGGGGAGTGTTTACATACATGGAAACATGTACAAGAGAGTACCTGAAGTACAGACGGGAACAGTATGAGATAAATATAGACGGACACATGTTCTCTACAAAGGCTTTCCTAATAACATTTGCCAACTGTGCACAATGGGGCAACAATGCTTTTATTGCTCCTGGGGCAGATGTGACGGATGGGATGTTAGATATGGTGATATGGAAGAGGGCTCCTCTCATCTATATGCCTGTGCTTACAGCTGAGCTTTTCCTTAAGGCCATAAATTATTCAGAATACATTGATACTTACAGATGTAAAAGGGTAGAGATAAAGAGGGAAAGCGAGGGGTTGATACAGTTTGACGGAGAGAGCCGTACAATGGATAGAAACATAGTTGCAACAATTTGTCCAAAGGCTGTAAAGGTTATAGTGCCTGACATTGTTACAAATTTTGAGTGATTATTATAATTGATGTAATTTTTTGCAGAATCACACCAATTTATATATATATTTGTTTAAATTTTGAGTTATTTATTAATAAACTGTTTGAGATTACATGTGTTTCTCTACATATAATCTCCCAACGGTTTTAAAATTATTTGTTTATGGTAATTTTAGTGCTGAACTGTGGAAGTTCATCTTTGAAGTATCAGGTTTTAGATATGAAATCTGATTCCGATTACACACTTCTTTCCAAAGGCCTTGTTGAGCGAATCGGACTTGAGGTTGGAGAGATAACCCATAGGGTAGATGGAAAAGAGAAGTTTGTGATTGAGGCTCCAATTCCTAATCATACAGAGGGCATTAAGAGGGTATTGGATCTACTTGTCTCATCCGATCACGGAGTATTGAAATCCTTAAAGGAGATTGATGCTGTAGGTCACAGAGTTGCCCATGGTGGAGATATTTTCAACAGCAGCAAAGTAATACATAGCGAGGTTATAGAGGGGATACAGAGATGTTGTGAGCTTGCTCCTTTACATAATCCGGCAAATCTTTTAGGTATAATGGCGGTAAGATCTCTGTTGCCTGAGGTTCCGCAGGTTGCTGTTTTTGATACCTCATTTCACTCTACAATGCCTGAGAAAGCGTATATGTACCCAATCCCATACGAATATTATGTAAGAGACAAGGTGCGCAGATATGGTTTTCACGGTACAAGCCACAGGTTTGTTGCTCAAAAATCTGCAAAGATTGCAGGTATAGATTTCAATAACTCAAAAATAATAACCTGCCATCTTGGAAATGGCGGTTCTGTTACAGCAATTCTTAACGGTGCCTCTATTGATACCTCTATGGGATTTACCCCAATGGAGGGTGTTATAATGGGCACAAGATGCGGCAATATAGATCCTGGTATTGTTACATTCCTGCAATCCAAATATGGAATAGATGATAAGGATGTAAGCAAGATTCTTAATAAGGAGAGCGGATTCCTTGGTATTTCGGGCGTTTCATCAGATGCGCGAGATATTGAGAATGCGGCAGAGGCCGGAAACAACAGGGCACAGCTTACTTTAGATATGTTCCGCTACAGCGTCCTAAAGTATATTGGAGCATACGCTGCGGTAATGAACGGAGTAGATCTTATTGTATTTACAGGAGGAATAGGGGAGAATGATCCTGCTACAAGAGAGGAGGTATGTTCTCAGCTCGGTTACCTTGGGGTAGATTTTGACAAATCTGCAAACAATGGGGTAAGAGGAAAGGATGTCATCCTTACAAAACAGGGTTCCAAGGTTGTTGTTACAACTGTTACAACAAACGAGGAGCTTGTTATTGCACAGGAGACAATGAAACTGGTACAACAATAATAACATAAATATAACTTATATTACAACACAATAATTTTAATATGATTTCAAATTTCGAGGAGCTTTTTGAACAGCTCAGAAATAAACCGAAGAAAAAATTGGTTGCTGCTTGGGCTGTTGATGACCATACCATTACAGCAGTTTCCCTTGCCATTAAAGCAGGAATAGTAGACGGTATTCTTGTAGGTGATGAAAAGATGATTAACCAGGTTTGTGCGCAGGAGAATATAGATCCATCTATATTTACAATCATTCCTAACGACAACGAACTTAAATCTATTGCGCAGGCAGTGGAGATGGTTAAAAACGGAGACGGTGATATTTTGATGAAAGGACTTTGCAGTACAGACAAGTACATGAGAGGTATCCTTAACAAGGAGAAAGGTCTATTGCCTCCAAAAGCTGTATTAAGCCATGTTGGTCTTATATACAACCCTAATT
>CAVHKR010000211.1:0-2581 GCA_963636615.1 Acutalibacteraceae bacterium
GACTGTTTCTGTTGGAGGCTTCTACTTTGCTGCCCTTAATTATATTTCTATAATTTGTATAGATATCCCCTTCAAAAGCATACATGTCAGATACGGGATTTTTTCCAAACGAAGCGTTCAACAGCAATCTTGTCTTTTGGTTTATATTCCACCCTAAATAATAAAGGAAAGGGGAGATATATGTATCGTTATACCATGTCTTGTAATACTGTACAGGCATCTTTACACTCATCAGCAAGGCATCGCTTTTATATTGCAGATACGGTGCGGCAGTTATTACATGTTTGCTGAAATTGCCATACCCTTGCATCTCTCTCCAAACCCCCTCGCCAGAACCTAAGAGGGCAAGACTCCATCTACGTATCGCTGTTTTATACTCAACCTCTTGATATGTTGCAACGGCATTTATATTGAGCCGTTGATAAAAAGGGGACTCAACAGAGCCATCCTCATCTACCACATTAGCAGCTCCAAGTCTTTCAATAGCAGATACATACTTGTTTATACTCTTAAAACTAACAGATCTGCCCTGTCTAATCATCCTTAGCAGATTAAAATTGTTCTCTATGTAATATTCAGAACTTTGGGTATGCTGCATTGCAGAATACGACCCGGCAAAATCATCATTCTGTCTGTTGTTCCCAAAATAGACGCTTAGTCTGTTTTTAAAGAAACATTTGCTCTCATTTGCAGACAAAGTAACCTCCCCTGTCAATTTATGAACACCTCCATTCATACTTATATCATTATAATTATGAATAGTGCTGTCTTTAAGGTAATAATCGCTTATAGAACTCTTCCATGCCTTTTGTTTATCGTATGAGTAACACAGGCTGCTCTTTACTTCATAATCGTTTTTTAACTTTTTAAGATTGTTTGCAGATGCAAGGAGGCTCTTGTTAAAGGTTGTGTACTTGCTCCCCAAGTTAGGGATAGCCATACTTTCTCCGCCTGTATAGCTTGGCAACTCATAACTATAGCTGTTAGCAGAGGATATACTCTCCAAGTCAAACCGTGATGCAGCCTCTCTCTGTAACACACTCCCTGTATTGTTTGTCTTTATGGTATTCATGCTCTGAGCCCCCTTTCCTATGCTCATTGCAAAAAGACGTCCGTTCCACAATTCGTGATTACCTCTCAGGCTTACATCTCCAAGCCATTTAGCCTTTGCTGTCTCTTTAAGTTTTATGTTAAGAGCTGCTTTATCACTGAACCTTGTATCCCTTAAAGCCTTTACTGGCTGATGGTTTTCCAATACCTCTACCTTGGCTATATCCTTTGGGTTAAGGTTATTGGTAGCTATTCCGTAGCTTCCGCCAAGCAGATCGGCCCCCTCTATGTAGAATTTATTTATAGGCTCTCCATTGTATTTTACGTTACCTCCACCATCTACCTCAATGCCGGGAATACGCTTAAGCACATCTGCCAAAGCCCTGTCTGTAGATTTAGCAAAGCTCTCTACATTAAAGACAATGGTATCTCCCCTCATCTGCACCTTTGGCGCCCTTACAACCACCTCTTTAAGCTTAAACGATGCCTCTTTCAGGAGAACATCCGCAGCCTCCTTAACTCCCTGTTCATCAAGTACAATCCTCTTCTCCTCATACCCCATGTAAGAGAATACCAATACCGCACGTCCCTCTGTTGCATTGATTCTTGTCACAACCTCCTGCTTAATTGAAAATACTCCCTTCCCATCTGTTGTGGCATACCCCAACATCTCCTCTTTCGTTATCTCCTTACTCCCCAATTTCTCCTCTTTGTTACCCTTTATCACCTTTATTACAACACCGGCCAAAGGCTCTCCGTTAGAATCTTTTACAACTCCTTTCAACGCCTTAATGTTGCTGGTACCATAACCGTACACCGGTACAATGGAGATTATGACAGCAATGAAAAACATCACCGGCACAGCATACCTTCCCCGTTTCATAAATTTCCCTCTCTAAATATCTATTCAATGATTCTCTCTATCGGATCATACCCGTGACTCTCGCTAACTGAAGCATTATTCACATTTACAGTTACCTTATGCTTTTTTATCTCGGCAGGGGTAAGCTCCCTTCCGCTTGCATCTAAAACCTTGATTTTTACTCCCCCAGAAGCATTCAGATAGCTAACAGGATCCTCAATGTAGCGCTTATATGTTCTAATAAATTTTTCAAACGTGGTCTTTACATATTTACTGTTAGTAACCTCTATAGGTTTGTTACTCTCCTGAATACCATTCAACTCCCATACATAGTGCCCTTGAGTGTCCGCAACTTTGAATATCAGGCCGGGGAGTCCCCTGAATTTCCAAGGGCCGGCATTTACTGGTACTTCCGGAGCGAACCATGCAATGTAATCTCTGCCTCTAAAGTTGCAGGTTGCCATATTGCAATCATATCCGGCTATATTCTTTACAGAATCCTGCACAATAGTCCAGTTAAAATCAGGAATATTCTCCATGTAAGATAGATTGTCTACTCCTATTTTTGCTATTTCGCAAAGATTATTGCCCTGCGTGTACATATAAGATTGCGTACCGGTTTTGTATTTGGATATAGTTGCAAGTTTGGCATTTACATCTATATTAGAT
>CAVHKR010000212.1:0-2576 GCA_963636615.1 Acutalibacteraceae bacterium
ATAAGGTCTAATCTTCAGCTAAGGCTGCAGGAGATTGCAGATTCAATGAATCAGCTACTTGGCAAGAAGTATGTAAAAAGGATAGTTCTCAGATAACGGAGTAAAACGGAGATGAAAATAGTTGTAGACAGCGACATTCCATTTGCAAAAGGGGTCTTTGAACCATATTTTAATGTAGTGTATTGCAAAGGTCAAGAATTTTCTGCCTACACTGTAAGAGATGCCGATGCTCTTGTAATAAGGACAAGAACCAAATGCAATGCCGCTCTGTTGGGGGGTTCTAAGGTACAACTTATAGCCACAGCTACAATAGGGGAGGATCACATAGACAAGGAGTATTGTGCTGTCAACGGCATAACTGTAAAAAATGCAGCTGGTTGCAACGCCGGAGGGGTATTGCAGTATCTCTTCACAGCACTTTATACCATCTCTGCCGTAAAAGGTTTTCCACTCCCACCTTTTCATAGAAAGACTGTTTTGGGGGTGATAGGGGTAGGCAATGTTGGTAGTCGAGTGGCCGATTTTGCAGAGAGATTAGGCTTTACGCTTCTTAAAAATGATCCTCGGTTAATGAAAGAGATGCTTGAGCGTAACGGAGAGTTGGAGAGGGGTTATGTTCAGTTAGAGGAGCTGTTGGCAAAGTCAGATATTGTAACGCTGCACACATCCCTTAATCCAACATCAAGAGGACTGGCTTCTTCTGCCTTCTTTGAAAAGATGAAATCGGGAGCTGTTTTTGTTAACGCGTCAAGGGGAGAGGTTACGGATGAAGCTGCTTTGGCCGCTCACAGGGCAAAATTAGGAGGTATTGTAATAGATGTATGGAACAATGAGCCTTACATTAACAGCAGGACACTCTCCATAGCAGACATACATACTCCGCATATTGCAGGCTACTCATTGGAGGGCAAGATAAATGGAACAACAATCTCCGTTAGAAATGTGGCCGACTATTTTAATATAGATGAATTAAAGGGGTTTGTAGTAGACGAATCCAAGTTTGCACCGGCAAAGATTATTAAGTTTGGAAAGATACTAAAGATGAAAGATTGTAAAGAGGCCCAGAAAAGAGTTACAAATGCACTCTTAGCATCTTACAATATCCAAAACGACTCTAAAGCATTGGAAGATAATCCTTTGAGTTTTGAATTGCTTAGAAACAACTACAATTACAGGCGTGAGTTTATGGCAGAATGGTAGAAATTATTAACAATTATCTGAAACATATACAGTTATGAGAAACTTTAATAAAGAGCAGACTAAACAGATAGAGGACAGGGGAATATCAGAAGCAGTGGTAGAATTGCAGATGGAGAACTTTAGAACGGGCTTTCCGTTTCTTAACATAAAAGATGCGGCAACACCTGCCAATGGCGGAATCAAGGTTTTGAATAACAATGAGATAAAGGATGCGTCAGAAGCAAATGATGCTTTTAGCGGGTCAATTGTAAAATTTGTTCCGGCATCCGGAGCGGCATCGCGTATGTTCAAGGATCTGTTTCAAGGATTGGAGGAGTTGGAGAATGGGGTAAAGGTCTCATCATCGGGCGTACAGAAATTTTTAGACAATGTGAGGCATTTCCCCTTTATGAATGACAGGCAGCTTTTGGAGATGGTTCTAAAACCACACGGGCTTAATTATGGAGCAACTCCAAAAGGACTTGTAGCATTTCATAAATACAGTACAGTAGCAGGAGAGGAGGTTAGAACAGCTTTTGAAGAGCATTTGGTAGAGGGTGCTCTGTATGCAAGAGATTCAAAGGGCAATGTCAAGATTCTCTTCACAGTCTCTCCGGAGCACAAAGAGAGCTTTATAACACTCTTCAACAGCGTAAAGGGGAGATATGAGAAGAGATACAACTGCAAATATGAGGTTTCATTTACAATACAGTCCCCATCTACAGATACGATTGCCGCAGATAAAGACAATAACCCGTTTATAACATCTGAGGGCAAATTGCTTTTCAGGCCGGGCGGTCATGGAGCTTTGCTTAAAAACCTTAATGAGGTTAATGCAGATGCCATTGTTGTAAAGAATATAGATAATGTGATAAGGGAGGAGCTTGTTGCAGATACGGTAAAATGGAAACAGATTCTTATAGGAAGAGGAGTAATGTTGCAGAGAAGCTGTTTCTCGCTGATTGCAAGACTTTATTCTGAACCGTACACTCCGCAATTGGAGATGGAGGCAATGAGATTTCTAAGGGAGGAGTTCTCAATAGAGGCACCTGCTGCCATCACAGATAAAAAAGGATGGATAATATCCAAATTGAACCGGCCCATTAGGGTGTGCGGAATGGTAAAGAATGAGGGGGAACCGGGAGGAGGACCATATATAATACGGGAGGGTGACGGTGCAACATCTCTCCAGATATTGGAGGCTGCACAGATAGATAAATCAGATGCTGTGAGTGCAGAGAAGATGAGACGTTCAACACACTTTAACCCTGTAGACCTTGTCTGCTTTGTAAAGGATTACAAAGGGGATAAATTTGATTTGAGTAGTTACACAGATTCTAAAACCGGATTTGTGTCAGAGAAGAGTTATGAGGGTAAACCTCTTAAAGCACAGGAAC
>CAVHKR010000213.1:0-2569 GCA_963636615.1 Acutalibacteraceae bacterium
ATGTAAACAAGGTTACAAAGGTAAAAAGTATAGACTGCATACTGTGTGGGGAGTGTATAAACGCATGTAATAAGAACGCGCTCAGCATAAGCGGAATAAAAACCCCTGCCAACAAAATAGTTCCTGTAGCAATAATTGCGGTACTGTTTGCTGCCGGTGCCTACTTTGGCAGTACGGTAGAGCTTCCAACCATAGATGAAAGATGGGGAACAGAGGAGCAGCAACAGAATCTTCAGAAACTTACCGTAGATGGACTTCGTTCTGTAAAATGCTATGGCAGCTCAAAGGCGTTCTCTGCAAAAGTACAGAAGATAAGCGGTGTGTACGGTGTAGCTACATTTGTCAAGCATGGACGGGTAAACATCTATTACAACCCTGCCGAAACAACACCGGAGACTATACAGCAGGCAATATATACCCCAAGCAAATTTAAAATATCGCAGCCTTCGCAGGCAGACTCATTGGTAAAGGTGATAACTGTCCGCACAGAGAAGATGTACGACAAGATGGATCCAAACTATTTAGGATTGCAGATTAGGCAGAGTAACAGAAAATATTTTGGCTTGGAGACCGAGTACGCATGTCCTCTTATCGTAAGATTGTATATGGCATTGGATGAGCCTGTAGATGAGGCATTCTACAAGGAGATGGTAGAGATGAAGGTATTGGAGATGCCAGTGCATGGCGGAGGGAGCAAGGAGATAAAGGTAGATTTCAAATACATAGGATTGGAGAAGCAGACAGACACAATAACTAAAAGAGCATTTTTGGAGAGACAGTTCAACTTTTTTGAGCGCAGATTTATCACTAATATAGAGAAATTGGGACTTGCACATAAAGATTCATTGGATATAGTATATCCTGCGCTCGACAAGCCAATAATAACCAGAAATATACCTTACCTTTCATCATATCTTTCGCTTCAGGATGGGATGTTGGGAATAAAGACTGTGATTAATGATAATGAGGAGTATGCTTTCCGTTTCTTGTTTGACAGTACAATTCTTACTCCCAATAAACTGGTTGAGATTTTAAAGGCTCCACAATGGACAATAAAGAAACAGGACGGCACAATAGAGACAACAGAGCCTAAATTTACTGTAATAGAGGAGAATAATTAAGATTATCGGATATTTGCAAGAAAAATGAAAAGAATAACAATAATGTTGGCGGCAGTACTTATGCTGCTGCCGACTATAACAAGGGCAGATGAGGGGATGTGGATGGTTAACATGTTTGAGAATTCCATCTACCCTCAGATGAAAAAGATGGGGCTGAAGCTGACCGGAAAGGAGATATACAATGAAGATGTGGCAAATGCGCTTAGCGATGCCATTGTATCTTTGGATTTTGGCTGCACCGGTAGTATGATCTCAAAGGAGGGGTTGCTTATAACCAACCATCACTGTGCGTACGGAGATATATTCCGTTTAAGCACAAAAGAGCACAACTATTTAGAGACCGGATTTTGGGCCATGAACCGAAACGAGGAGAAACCTATTCCGGGCAAGAATGCTTTTTTTCTAAGAAAGGTTATAGATGTAACGGCAGATGTGAATGCTGAGAAGGAGAAGTTGTTCAAAGGCAATTTCCGTGGAATGATGATGAGACGTATTTACAAGACCGTAGAGACAAAGTATAAATCTCTCTATCCGGATATGGAGTGCATCTGTGCAAATATGTGGAGTGGTGAGGCTTTCTACATGTTTGTTTATGAAGTATTCTCGGATGTCAGACTTGTTGGGGCGCCACCTGTATCTATTGGTGCTTTTGGAGGGGAGACAGATAATTGGAGCTGGCCTCAACATAAAGGCGATTTTGCAATATACAGGGTCTATGCCTCCAAAGAGGGCAAGCCTGCAGGGTATTCGGCAGATAATATTCCAATGAAGCCGGCAAGGACTCTTGCAATATCGGCAAAGCCTAAAAAAATGGGTGATTTTGCTATGATAATGGGCTATCCCGGAAGAACCAATAGGTATGCATCATCTTTCGAGGTAGAGGAGAAGCAGAATATCATAAATCCTATAGTGGTTGAGGCAAGAAGGAGCAGGCTTGATGTATGGGATAAGAATATGAACAAGAATCCAGATCTCAGGCTTATCTATGCAAACACCTATTTTAACATAAGCAACTATACAGATTTTGCAAAATGGGAGAATAAATGTCTTAAACGATACAATGTTATAGATATACGCAGACAGGAGGAGAAACAGCTTACACAGTATGCCGGGGCAGAGAGCACTATAGGCAGAGAGAATATCTTTTTGTTGGAGAATTTGAAAAAAACGTATGCAAGCAACAGTGAGCTTACCCGTAACCGTACATGGTACAAAGAGGCATATCTGCTATGTTGCGACTGGGTAACATCATGCAAAAAATTTGCAGCTATTGCCAAGGAGATGGAAAAGGGCATGATAGATTCTGTAGATATCAACAGCCCGTTGGTACAGCGTTATATCAAGAGGGCAACTGTTGAATTTGCCAAATTTGACAAGGCTACAGATTTGGAGTTGTTTGGGGTTATGTCTAACCTGCTTATAAACAACTTAGACAGAAGGTATCTGTC
>CAVHKR010000214.1:0-2560 GCA_963636615.1 Acutalibacteraceae bacterium
ATATGACCTTCATTCAGCATATTTAACGTTGTAAAGAAAGATAAAGGGAAAAGAGGTGTCTTAACTTTTGTTTTATAAAGATGTTCAAGAATGTTGTAATAGTCTGAAACTTGAGAATTTGAGGGATTATATACCAATGTAGCTCCATTGCGCAATGATACTTTTATGTTCCTCTTTTTGTCTTTGCTAAAGTTAGAAGTAACCACTTCTTCTGAAGATGTGTCAATCTGGAAGTTCAAGTGAGGAATAAGGACAAATCCACTTTGAGCAAAGATTTGTTTAAAATTATTGTAGTTAAAAAAATTGCGAATCTCAATATAAATAACTTTACTACTAAGATTATTTTTTACAGCCTTTAAAAGCGCAATAACAGATGACTCATCAATATCACTGGATAACAATGGCCCTGCATTTATAATGGCTCTCCTTGATAAATATCCTTTTAGTGCACCTTTTTCTTTCTGTATATAACCGACTATCACACCTTTCAGTATGCTATCATCTTCAATAGCAAACACAAATGGCTTTAAGCAAGATAGTGTGCCATAAAAGTTATAACACTCTGGCGATTGGAAAAAACTTGCATATCTTGACTGCTCTAAAATGCTTCGCCATTGGAGGATGTTAATTTTGTTGAACTCTGTTATTAGTTGCATAGAGAATATTTTTAATTTTGTTGAACTCTGTTATTAGTTGCATAGAGAATATTTTTTACGTATTTCCTTGCATAAACATAACGAAAATACATACCGTGATGTTTGATTGTACACACTCTCTCGTACTACAGCATGCAGTTGTCACAATGGCTTATTTATAATAATCAGAATCGTCATGCCGTAACAGTACTAAGAGAGTTAACTAATAGGTTAGTAGTCAATTTTTGGAAAAACACAAGGTATGGGTATTTAGAGAATACCACTAACATGTGTACTCTACTTTTTATCATCTAATGTTGCAGTACTTCATTATATACCTCTACTAATCTTTTCGCAACAAGGTCGTTGCTCAGTCCAAGATTGATGATGCGTTGTCTGCCACAGGTTTTTCTATTGAAAGACAGTGCTGATTTGATCTTGTTGGCACAACTACTAGCAGAGAAATCTGAGAGGTAGCATCCATTGACATTCCCAAATAAACATTTCACATCGCCTACGTTGACAGACACTATAGGCAACCCACAGAGCATGGCTTCTTTAATTACCTGTGGAGAGCCTTCGTTAAGAGAAGTCATCAACAAACAATCTGAGGCATTCAATACCCAGTTCACCTGCTCTCTCGAAAATCCATTTAACTCTTGAAGCCGTACATTATCAACCATTGACACTGCACTTTTTGCAAGATTAGGATTCTTAACCAACCTGTGGAAAGCACCAGCGAACAGTACAATACGCTCATCCAATTTCCAGTGTAGCTTTGTGCGGGCTTCTGATTTATCGACATGATAAAAACGCTTATCATCTACACCACATGGAATTATAGCATAATTCTTCTTTACCTTAGCCTTTTTTGCTAAATGTTCAGATACAATTATATTGTAAGATGCCATTTTCATCGCAAGCCGGGATAATGCCAAATTAAATCCACCTTCGTGTATGTCGCTACCGTGATATGTTACAACAACGGGAACTTCTCGTTGCAGAGTTGCCAGCAGCCCCGAAAGCCCATAATGGGCATGTATCAAATCCGGCTTGAACTCAGCGATTTTCCTCTTGAGTTTCGGCAGATTTTTCAAATATCCGAATGGCCCTTTGCCTACAATTCCAAAATATTCAAACTCTACGCCGAGTTTGCGTATAGAGTCCACTTGCTCTACCACAAATGGAGAAAAATGCCCCGGATTATAATTTGCAACTATCAGTACTTTCATGCCGCAAAAGATAAAATCTTGTTTATTAATTCCAAATTTTCGGGATTCGGAGATAACGCATATTGAATCGCTAAAAGCTCAGCGGAGAAGAGGGTGGCATTGTAGCAACATCCCTTATCTTCTTCATAATAGCTTAAACATACACCGTCATTCGTTTCGGTTCGATGCAGATATTTATTAATATATGCCGCCGAGCTTTCTATTACATTCTTGACCTTGGGATTGGCGGTAATTTTATAATATTCATAAAGACCTTGACATATTGTAGGTGTAACCACTGAAGACGGTTTATATTTGGGAAGCACATTATGAGGATTGGCCCAAATAAAGTTACAACCCCAGCAATATTCATCATATCCGGGACTGCGGTATTGTTTGATTAGATTAAAAAGGCAATCCGCAACCTTTAGATATTTCAGGTCTTTGGTCGCATTGTAGAAATTACAATATGCAGATAGCAGAATGCCCAGACTTTTGGGCACATAATCTTTTTTTACCCCCAACATAGGACGGGGATTAAACGGCAAAAGCTTGCCGGCTTGTACAACTATTGCCTGTACCATTTTTCCAAACCAATGGAAAGGGAACGGTGAATTGAGCAAATCGTAAGGGTCATATCCTTTAAACCCTTCTTTTTCGATATACTCTAATAGTCGCGATGTCGTAGAATTTATATTATTGTAACTCATATTC
>CAVHKR010000215.1:0-2536 GCA_963636615.1 Acutalibacteraceae bacterium
AATCAATACTGTCTGTAAAGATTCTATCTATTTTTTACAGAGCAGAGCAACGTGTGGGGCCTGTCTGATAAATCTAAGTTGCTTTATATGTGGCAGGCTTTTTTGCTTCCCGATAAAAAATGGTATAAAGTTTGTCTGACACGTCTTAACCTAAATTCCATACCTGTTTGTTTATTAAATTTAAAGGTTAAAAAAAATGAAGACTACCTATTTTTCTGCTGTGCTTCTATTATGCGCAGCCGCTCTTTTTTCTTCATGCAGTAAGGATGATAATGAGGTTATAGACCCGGATTCATCATCAGATTCAAACGGTTCAATGACAAATCCAACTATCACAGATGTTGCATATCCAACCTTTGACACGGCAATCAAAGAATATTCAGGAGAAACAGCATCAGATGCAAGTCCAGATGTAGTTGGCACAGATGAGGATTTTTACTGGGAAGCCAATAGTTTTAAAAGTACAGTAACTGTCACTTACGATGGCTCTGGCGCAACAGTAACAACAACAAACAATTCAATTCTTTATGATGTTCAGGGAGCCAACGTTACCATTGACATGCTTACTAATTCTGTAAAGAATGTAGAGGTAATAGTCAAAGGCAGCAGCAGCGATGGACAGCTCAAGATTTATGGAGAGAAAAAATTCAAGCTCACATTAAACGGTGTAGACTTAACATCAAAGAGAGGCCCTGCAATTAATGACCAGTGTAAGAAGCGAGCTTTTGTACATTTAACCGAGGGAACCGTTAATAAACTGACAGATGCATCTTCATACTCAGATGATACATACTATCTTAACAGAGCCACAGCAGATGATGAAGACAGAAAAGGATGTTTCTTTAGCGAGGGCAATCTTATATTTAGCGGAACAGGGCCCCTTGTCATAAACGGAAACTATAAACACGGCCTTGTAACAGATGGATACCTATATGTAAGACCGGGAGTTACAATTGCAGTAGAAAACGCTGCCAAAAATGCCATTCATGTTAAAGGAGACAGCGATGAACTGACAGGAGTAGTAATCAAAGGGGGATTGATATACGCAAATACCTCCGCAACTGCCGGAAAATGTATAAAATCAGATGAAAACATAGAGATATCGGGAGGCGTATTGGAATTGAATACATCTGGGGGATCGGAATATGACAGCGATGACCAGGACACCTCTTCTCCTTCATGTATAAAATCTGATAAGGATGTCCTGATTTCTGCAGGTACAATCACCTTAAAGAGTACAGGCATGGGTGGTAAAGGGATTAGTGCGGACGAGGATATTCAGATAGACGGAGGAGATATAACTGTTACTACAACCGGTGGTAAATATTATTACAGCAACGATCTCACCTCATCTCCTAAAGGGATAAAGGCAGATGGCAACATTACTATCAATAACGGAAATGTGTGTGTTTCGGTAACAGGTGTGAGTGACGGCTCAGAGGGTATTGAAAGCAAAGCAGCATTGGTAATAAATGACGGAGAGGTGTATGTATATGCCTATGATGATGCCATGAACGCAGCAGAGGAGATAACCATTAACGGTGGAAAAGTTTATTGTTATGCGGTTAATAATGATGGCATTGATTCTAATGGAACACTTAATCTTAATGGAGGTTTGGTAATATCATCCGGAACAAACGCTCCCGAAGAGGGATTTGACTGTGATGTTTCGGATAAGTTTAAGGTTACAGGCGGTATTCTTATAGGAACAGGAGGTTCGGCTGTATCACCTTCAACATCAAGCAGTCAGAACATTCTTATCTACAATGGCATATCTGCTGTTAAAGGTGCAATGATAAGTATTATAAACAGTTCTAATGAGTCTGTTTTGTCTTATGTGCTTCCGAGACAGATGAACGGCATGTCTCTCTTCTTCAGCTCTCCAGCATTGGCAAAGGGTACATATACTTTGGCTGGAGGCGGAGCATTATCGGGAGCATCTGACAGCTGGTATGAGTGGTATTCCGGTGGAACATGGAGCAATGGGGAATCGCTAGGCAGCTTTACTGTAAACAGCGTGGTAACAACTGTTGGGAATTCGCAGGGAGGCGGGAACAATCCCGGAGGCAATAACCCTGGTGGACCGGGACGCCCGTAATACACTGCATTAGAGCTGATATATAGAGTATGACAGAGAGAGAGAGTAACCTATAAGATTAGGTTGCTCTTTTTTGCAACATTTGGCAATCATTCAGAAACTTTATAATCTTCTAAAAACAGTGCAATATATCTTTCTCCTCTGTGATTTCTCTTTTATGACTACATTTCTTTTAATTTAACATGACATTTTGGTACATTTGCACCCTCTAATAAATGATTGATGAATAGAAACGGAGAATCTCTTAAAAACGCAGTACTCGAATTAGGTACCGGAAAGATTTCCAAGCTATTGGCCCATTACGCAATACCAAGTATAATAGCAATGACAGCCTCATCGCTATATAATATGGTTGACAGTATATTTATTGGGCATGGAGTTGGAAACTACGCACTTGCAGGATTGGCACTAACCTTTCCGCTCATGAACCTTGGTGCT
>CAVHKR010000216.1:0-2441 GCA_963636615.1 Acutalibacteraceae bacterium
GTCCTGAACCGGTTATAGTCTGTTGTACATCGGGAACGGCTGTGGCAAATCTTTATCCTGCTGTAGCTGAGGCGTTTTACCAGAATATTCCACTTGTGATTGTATCTGCAGACAGACCTGCGGCATGGATAGGGCAGATGGACGGACAGACTTTGCCTCAGCTCGGAATATTTGGAAATCTTGTTAAAAAAGCTGTCAATCTTCCTGTTGTTAACAATATGGCAGATGAGTGGTATTGTAACAGACTTATAAATGAGGCGCTTCTTGAGATAAATCATCACGGTACAGGACCTGTGCATATCAATGTTCCGACAGATGAGCCACTGTTTGATTTTACCGTCCCAACACTACCTGTTGCAAGGGTGATTAAAAGATACGGAGATAAGACAAGCAGCTTTGGGAATACAGAGAGTGTAGAGAATCTTATAGACAAGGGCCGTAATTTTGAGAAAAGAATGATTGTTTGCGGCCAGATGCCTCCGT
The DNA here is from genome assembly GCA_963636615.1 of Acutalibacteraceae bacterium. Lineage (GTDB taxonomy): Bacteria > Bacteroidota > Bacteroidia > Bacteroidales > UBA932 > Egerieousia. Next base: position 484 of record CAVHKR010000216.1, read on the forward strand.
ATGCTTTTGATTTTGACTCCATTGATAATTTAAAAGAATCTTTTGTCTGTATTAGTGAACAACTTGGTAATAACGTTTTTGCTGATAATACTTTGAGGAATTTTGATATTGCACTGTACACAATGGACGAAATCCGGAAAGAGTATTTTGCACCTGATCTTTTGATTACTTTTGGCGGACATATTATTTCTAAGCGTTTAAAGAGTCTTTTACGTAAATATAAGCCTAAGGAGCATTGGCATATATCTTTGAGCGGAGAGGTGGTAGATCTCTATTGTTCGCTTGCAGTTGTGATTGAGATGCCGCCTGCGTTTTTTTTAAATATGTTGGCAAAGCATGAAAAGGAATTGTCCGGCATGATGTCTGACCATTGTAAATTACAACATTTTACCTATAAGTGGAGAGGATATTGTTCTGCACTTCCAATTCCACATTTTGATTATTCAGAAATGGGCGCTATTGAAGCGTTGATTGATAATTTACCTTTGGGCTCCGCTCTACATATCTCCAACAGCTCATCCGTAAGGTATGCGCAAATGTTTGGTTTACACAAAAACATAAGAGTATTTTGTAACAGGGGAACTAATGGAATAGAGGGTTCGTTATCATCTGCTGTTGGCTATGCAGTATCATCTACTGCTCTTCTTAGTTTTGTTATTATAGGAGATTTAAGTTTCTTTTATGATATGAACGCACTATGGAATACTCAGATCGGTTCAAATTTGAGGGTGATGATGCTCAATAATGGCGGCGGTGAGATATTTCACTCATTACCAGGCTTGAATATGGATGAAAGGGCAAGGTCATTTATTACTGCGACTCACTCCACAACAGCCAAAGGATGGGCAGAGGAGCGCAAGTTTGATTATACTGCGGTTCATAATTCTGCTGAACTAAAGGAGGCATTATTAAAATTTACAAGCATTAAACAGTGTGAACGTCCTATGTTTATGGAGGTATTTACTTTGGCAGATGAAGATGTCAGACTGTTAAAGGCTTTTTATCATAACTGCAGACGGACAATGATTGAACATGATTTTGATGCGTAACAACTATTTTCAATTAAAAATCGTACGTGTTGTATTTGAATAAATCATAAACAGATATATATTGAAATTGAATAAGATATGGAAAACAAAAGAAAATGGGAAACCATAAAAGGGTATGAAGATATTCTTTTTGACTATTATAACGGAATAGCCAGAATAACTATAAACAGAGAACGTTACAGAAATGCATTTACACCTACGACTACGGCCGAGATGAGTGACGCTTTAAGAATATGCAGAGAGGAATCCTCTATCTCTGTAGTTGTTATAACCGGAGCAGGTGACAAGGCCTTTTGCAGTGGTGGAGACCAGAATGTTAAAGGAAGGGGCGGTTATATAGACAAGGCCGGAGTACCACGTCTGAGTGTTTTGGATGTTCAGAAACAGATACGCAGTATCCCCAAGCCTGTTATTGCCGCGGTAAACGGATTTGCCATTGGCGGCGGACATGTTCTTCATGTTGTGTGCGATCTGACTATTGCATCTGAGAATGCCATATTCGGGCAGACCGGACCAAGAGTGGGAAGTTTTGATGCCGGGTTTGGTTCGTCATATTTAGCCAGAGTTGTCGGGCAGAAAAAGGCAAGGGAGATTTGGTTCTTGTGCCGCAAATATAATGCTCAGGAGGCGTTGGATATGGGGCTGGTAAACAAGGTTGTTCCATTAGATAAATTAGAGGACGAATATGTTGCTTGGTCAGAAGAGATGATGCAACTCAGTCCGTTGGCTCTTAGAATGATAAAAGCCGGATTGAATGCCGAATTGGATGGTCAGGCAGGTATTCAGGAGCTTGCTGGAGATGCGACGATGCTGTACTATATGACTGATGAAGCACAGGAGGGTAAAGAGGCGTTTTTGGAGAAGAGAAAGCCGGATTTCTCAAAATATCCCAAACTGCCGTAATTATAG
>CAVHKR010000217.1:0-2438 GCA_963636615.1 Acutalibacteraceae bacterium
GCTTTGGCTACGCCGTTGCCGTTAAGCTCCTTTCGGAAATAGCACTTCAGTTGATTGGCAAGTTGTTCATTACTGTTTTTAATAATATGTTATTCTTATATTATTTTTGTTACCGCAAATTCGGTACTATGAACTTTTAACTTGTATACGGGGGGTTATGTTAAAATTTGAGATTGTACCCAAAAGATTGATATTCAAACAACCTGCCGGGACATCGCGAGGGGTGTATAACACCAGAGATATATGGCTGTTAAAAACTTACGACAGCTGCCTGCCAGAGATAGTAGGATGGGGGGAGTGTGCACCTCTGCCAAATCTTAGTTGTGACAATATTGCCGGCTATGAATCTGTTTTACTTGAATTTTGCAATAGAATATCTGCTGAAGAGAAGATACCATACGCAGATTTGGAAAAATATCCCTCTATGCTGTTTGGTATTGAGATGGCTTTGAGACATCTGCAGAAAAAAGGAGATTATGCTCTTTGGGATACCCCTTTCTCAAGAGGTGAACGAGGCATTCAGATTAATGGCCTAATCTGGATGGGGGAATACTCAAAGATGTTGGAACAGATAGAGGCAAAAATGGAACAAGGTTTCAGGTGTATAAAATTAAAGATTGGTGCAATCGATTTTGATGATGAACTAAGGCTATTGAAGCTGGTACGTTCTTGTTTTACACCTAATGAGGTGGAGCTGCGGGTTGATGCTAACGGAGCGTTTAACTCGTCAGATGTGTTAGAAAAGTTAAAACGACTCTCTGATTTGGAACTCCATTCAATAGAACAGCCTATAAAAGCAGGGCTATATGAGGCAATGGCTCATATAACGCAGACAAGTCCGCTTCCAATTGCATTGGATGAAGAACTGATAGGTAAAAATAGCATAACAGATAAAACGGTATTATTAGATTACATCAAGCCACAATATATTGTGCTTAAGCCATCATTACATGGAGGGTATAAAGGGTGTGAGGAGTGGATTAGTCTGGCAGATGAGCGCAAGATAGGGTGGTGGGTAACATCTGCATTGGAATCTAATATTGGGCTTAATGCAATTGCCCAATGGTGTGCAACACTTAATAATCCTCTTCCGCAGGGGCTTGGAACAGGTGCTTTGTACACCAATAATATTGATATGCCGTTAAACGTAGTTTGTGATTGCTTGTGGTATGGTGCAAAATAAATATACACGTCTGTTTGTGAATGGCAAGTTGCTTACCAAAGATCTGCTTTCAAATATGGAGGCAGCAGAATTTGCATGCAGCTCAACTATTATGACTGATTTGTACAACTTTCTCATGGAGTGGTATAACGATAAAGATTACGTAATTGTACAGACTTCCGGTTCTACAGGCGAGCCAAAGAGAATGAAAGCTCATAAACAACAGATGATTAACAGTGCATCTATAACATGTAGACATTTGGGACTGAAACAGGGAGATAGTGCTTTACTTTGTATGCCAATAAAATATATTGCCGGAAAAATGATGGTTGTAAGAGCAATTGTGTGTGGGCTTAATCTTATTGCAGTAGAACCATCCGGACACCCGTTAAAGAACTGTAATGAAAAGATAGATTTTGCTGCTATGACACCAATGCAGGTTATCTGCTCATTAAACGTTCCACAAGAAAAAAAAGCTCTTGCAAAAATCTCCAATCTAATCATTGGCGGTGGGGCTATAGATGCAGAATTGGAGGATTATATTAAACAGCTCCCAGGCAAAATATACTCTACATACGGTATGACAGAAACTTTGTCTCACATTGCATTGCGGAGGTTGAACGGAGCAGGTTACAGTGAGTTTTACACTCCATTTCCATCTGTTGCTCTCTCACTTTCCAAAGAGGGAACATTAATAATAGATGCACCGTTAGTGTGCGACAACCAATTGGTTACCAACGATATTGCAGAACTTCTACCCAACGGAAAATTTAAAATTGTAGGGAGGAAAGACAATACCATAAACAGCGGTGGTGTTAAGGTTCAGCCAGAAAATATAGAAGCTGTGTTGCGTCCAATAATCAATGCGCCTTTTGCCGTTACCTCTATTCCAGACAAAATACTCGGAGACGCTGTAGCTCTTGTAATAGAGAAGAGAGATGAATCCAGCACTCTCTCCCTGTCTGAGATAGAAAAAATCTGTAATAAGGTTTTAGACAGGTATGAACGTCCTAAACGAATTATTTACGTAAGTGAATTGCCACTAACAGAAACAGGAAAGATTAATAGGGCTGCATTGAAGATCTTGTTATAGATTACAGCAAATTCAAAAAAATAATTACCTATTATAGAGAATAAATTTTGTTTAAAATTCCATGTTGAGAGCAAAATACAGTATTTTTGTATTAGAATGGATTGTTTCTAACATCTTCTCAAATGTTAGAGATAATTTTGAATAAATAATGTATCGGGGAATATAGATTAAATGGAATTGACT
>CAVHKR010000218.1:0-2410 GCA_963636615.1 Acutalibacteraceae bacterium
GATCTCTTCCTATCTTGTTTGCCAAACCGCTTTTTATAAGTGTAGCTTCAACCTTTTCTGTTACTCCGCTAAGTATGGTTATTACACCCTCGTTTTTAGATCTTGCCCACAAACTTTCGAGGTTATGAATACCTGTTGAATCCATAAAAGGAACCTTTCGCATTCTTATTATACGAACCATAATATTTCTTTTGCCAAGATCCCTGTCTACTTCATCTAATTTAGAGGCTAATCCAAAGAAGAACGGGCCGTCAATTTCGTAAATTTCAAGCTCTTTTGGAATATCAAAATGCTCTGTATTGGCAAGCTGGGCAGCCTCATCATTTTCTGTAGCGGCAATCTCCTTTGAAAGCACCTTTACAGAGGATGTTTCCGATACTCGTTTTACAAACAGTATTACAGCCAGGAGAAGCCCTATTTCAATGGCTACCGTAAGATCTATTATTACTGTTAAAAAGAAGGTTATAAGCAGTACTGCAACATCTGATTTTTCCCCTTTTAAAAGATATTTGAAGGTTCTCCATTCACTCATATTGTATGCTACCATTACAAGAATTGCTGCCAGACATCCAAGCGGAATATAAATGGCGTATGGCATGAGGAATATGAATATAAGCAGCAGTATTACAGCATGGATAAGCCCTGCCACAGGGGTTTTACCTCCATTATTTATGTTTGCCATGGTTCTGGCTATTGCACCGGTTGCAGGTATGCCTCCGAAAAACGGAACAACTATATTTGCAATCCCCTGTCCTATAAGCTCTGTATTCGAATTATGTTTTTTACCGGTAACACCATCTGCAACTATAGCTGCAAGCAGTGATTCAATGGCACACAGTATGGCAATGGTAAATGCCGGAGAGAACAGTTTTGTAACAGCCTCCCAGGTTATACTTGGTGTGTGCGGTTTAGGAATCTCTATACCACCGGCAAGCTCCGGAAATTTGCTGCCTATGGTTGCAAACTCAATCCCTGCATATTCAGATAATAGTAAAGATGCACCTGTTCCTACAATTATGGCTATAAGAGAACCGGGGACCTGCTTGTTAATCTTAACCCAAAAGATGCATATAAAAAGGCACCCTATGCTTAAAGCTGTTTCATATGGGTTTAGACTGCCGAAATTTGAGAAATACGCACCCCATTGCGATACAAATTCACTTGGTACTTTTTCTATGTTTAGCCCAAAAAAATCTTTCATTTGCGTAGAAAAGATAACTACGGCAATACCGCTTGTGAACCCTACTACAATAGGATAGGGGATAAATTTAATTATTGTGCCAAGTTTAAAAATCCCCATGAGCACCAACATGACACCTGCAAGGCATGTTGCTATTATCAGTCCCGACATTCCAAATTGGGAAACAATACCGTACACTATTACTATAAAGGCTCCGGTAGGCCCCCCTATAAGAAAATTTGAACCACCGAAAAATGAGACCAAAAATCCTGCAACAACCGCAGTTATAAGTCCCTGCTGAGGTGAAACACCGGAAGCAATACCAAATGCTATTGCCAACGGGAGAGCTATGATGCCAACAATGATTCCTGCAATGAGGTCAGAGAGGAATGTCTCTTTGTTGTATTTCCCTTCTCTAACAATCGCCAACAGTTTGGGCTGGAAAATACTGGTTAAATCTATTTTCATTATCTTAATGCTGAATAGTGTGCAATATTGTTTTAAGTGTAAAAAAAATCATTAATTTAGCACCTTTAAAAAAATGTCGGGATTGCTTCTGATTATAAAGGATTTTTTTGCATTTTGCAAAAAATCAAAATACAATACCGGTATTTGTTTAACAAGTAACTTTTATATAACAATGTATCATGGATAAAAAACTAGAACTAAACCCTAACGTTTTAATTCAAAAGCTTAAAAAGAACCCATCACTTTTTACGCGCAAAGATATTATAGATTTCATAAAAGATGAAGGGATTACACATCTTAATTTCATGTATCCTGCCCAAGACGGAAGGTTAAAGACCCTTAATTTTGTGATTAACAGTCTGTCATACTTAGAAGAGATTCTTACCTGCGGTGAGAGGGTAGACGGATCCAGCCTTTTCTCCTTTATTGAGGCCGGAAGCAGTGACCTGTATGTTATACCCCGTTACAGCACTGCTTTTGTAGATCCTTTTGCTGAGATTCCAACACTGGTAATGCTTTGTTCTTTCTTTAACAAAGATGGAGAACCGCTTGAGAGTTCACCCGAATACACACTTCATAAGGCAGCCACAGCATTCAAGAATGTAACAGGTATGGAGTTCGAAGCCATGGGGGAGCTTGAGTATTATGTCATAGCAGAGGATGACGGCCTTTTCCCTGCTTCGGATCAGAGAGGGTATCACGAATCGGCGCCATTCTCTAAATTCAACGAGTTCCGCAAGGAGTGTATGCTGTACATAGCGC
>CAVHKR010000219.1:0-2392 GCA_963636615.1 Acutalibacteraceae bacterium
GGTCATATACAGGAGACCATGTAAGCACTACCTTGCCATCCTTCAGCTCCGCCCCAAAATTCCTTACAGGAAGCGGTTGAATTGTGTACTGTCTGTTGTTCTGCAAACTCAAGAATTTAACCATTCCCTTGTAAACGGCACGGCTCACCGTAAACCTGAACTCTGGGTCCAAACCATATCTCATATCTGCAAGATTCTGATGTGACAGTAGCTCCAACAGCATAGCCGGCACCTCCGGTATTCTGGATTCGGCATAAGACCTGTCCCATAGCCCCCTACGACTCCAGTTAGGCTCATGTAAAGCCCTAATATCATTCACAATCTGGGTCTGCACCAAATCTGCCAGCTCCCTGTTTGCCATACGAGACAGTCCTGTAGAGAACCTGTCGTTGTCGTTAGAGAACCTTGTATAGATAGACAATGTCCCCACAATAGAGTCATTGTCAAATGTTCCAGCGTCCGTATGAAAAGCAAAAGAGAGATCTACAGGGATATTAAGACCTGTATGACGGCTGTTTCTTGATGAGCCTCCCGATATTGCATTAACCCATTTTCCACGGCTCATATAGTCATCATTATAGTCATTAAGGTTCTGTGAGAATGAATATACCGTATCTGCAAAACCAGCCCACTGCAACCAGTATCTTGCTCCCTCCCTTATCCTTGGATAACCGCTAACCTCCTCCTCTACCGGGAAATCTACCCTTGCATGCTGTTGCGTCTTGGTTTCTGAGCTCTTTACATTATCTGTAAAACCCTCATCCGCAGGCTTACGAGCCATATTGCCCATCCCTCCACCAAACTTAACGGCATCTGCCGTAATTACGGTATTAGAGGAATTAGTAAGATTAGAAAGGTATACCCCCTCTGTATTGCTCCCTTCCGAAAACTTAAATGTTCCAAGGTAGATCCATGTACCGCCACCCATCTTCTGGTTCACCTTAAATTTAGTTTCACCACCGGCATGCCTTACAGTATAATAAACATCAGATGCACTGTTTGGCAATGTCTTGTATGAAACATATACAGCATAACTGCCCCCGTTTTTTACCATTGGCAGCCATGATGCCCTGCTTAAATCCTCCTCTTTTGTTGTCTTTGACTTTTTAACACCCTCTATTACTCTGTAGCTTCCCATCCTAAAAGGATTCTCCCCATAAGAGTATGCAGCCTTTGCATTTGCAAACCCCTCAAGAGAGCCATCTGCCCATGAAAGCTTTCCGTTTGCCTCCGAATACCTTCCGCTACCCTGCAATTCCCCGGCATTATCAAAGGCATTTGGGTCATTATCAACTATTATCTCATCAGGCCTGTAATCTCTCTCTCTTGGGAGCATCACAACAGCACCGGCATTCTCTAACATAGGAACAAGGAACGGTACAACATAGCTTTGCGTATAAATATCCTCAACCGTCTGGAATATTCTGGCCCTCTGCCACTCCCACCTCTGCAATGATTGCTCATAATACCACCCGTGGCTCTGCCATACAGCGATATGTCTGTTCTGCAATCCATCTGTAATCTTGTATGGCCTTGAGATATTCTCAACCAATCTCCCCTCGGCCGCAAGGCTGTTCACCTTCTCTCTCATCCCGGCATTCTTTCTGCCATTCCGCAGATTTCTCAGTTCTGTAGATTGTATCCTTTTAAGATTCTTTGTACCAAAAAGCGGATTCTCTTTAATCTCTCTCAATGCATAATATGAAGACTGCAACTCCTCTAATTTTGAGCCGTTAGAATAAAGTTGCAGTTTCATCCCTTTATATTCGGCAGGAAGATTCTCTTCTGCTATTCTGTATATCTCTGCAAGATTCCCCTCTCTAAAGGAATAATCTGCAAGATTCCTTATAAAATATACCTGCACAACCTTTCCATCTGTTTTTACAGAATCTACCCTGATTGGAACTGCAATGGCAGCGGTTGGACGAAGGTAATTTTTTATGGACTCTGCCATCTTCTCAAAAGCTTCTGTTGCAACTTTGGAATATTTATTGGGAAGCATATTGCCCGAAAAGGCACTAAAAGAGATTGCCATACCCAACACTAAGCCTGCAAACTTGATATTAGTCTTCTTCATTGTAATGGGTTTATACTATTTTGGGTGCAAAGATACTTTTAAATGAGCTATTTTGCATTTTTTTGAAATTAAAAAAAAATATTTACCTTTGCCACGTATGACGAAGACTTATATATGTGATAACTCACACGTAGAAAGATTCAGTCTTTTCTCGGTGAACGAATCTCATGCAAACAAAGCCTCCACCATAGCATGGGACGTTTCTTCATGTTTCCAATCCATACCGTTCACCATTACAAAATGCTCTAAATATTTGGAAAATTCCAAAATTCGTATAACACACACACACACACACACACACACACACACACACAC
>CAVHKR010000220.1:0-2359 GCA_963636615.1 Acutalibacteraceae bacterium
AGTTTACTTACGTAAATGAGGATTTGTGAAGCAAGCGTAACGCAGAAATTGCCTTTTTAGACAACTTTTTAACTGTTCATGGAGATCAAAAACTCCGCATTATCCACCGTCTTCTCCAGTCTATCCTTCATAAACTCCATAGCCTCTATGCTGTTCATGTCTGCAAGATGATTTCTTAACAACCAGATTCTGTTTACATCGTCAGGTTTGTAAAGAAGATCATCTCTACGGGTAGAGGAGAGAGTAACATCAACTGCCGGGAATATACGCTTGTTGGCAAGTTTTCTGTCTAATTGAAGCTCCATGTTACCGGTCCCTTTAAACTCCTCAAAAATAACCTCGTCCATCTTTGAGCCGGTATCTGTTAGGGCTGTTGCCAAGATTGTAAGAGAACCGCCGTTCTCTACATTTCTTGCAGCTCCAAAGAAACGTTTTGGCTTATGTAGGGCATTTGCGTCAACACCACCGCTCAAGACCTTGCCGGATGCCGGCTGAACTGTATTGAATGCTCTTGCCAAACGGGTAATTGAGTCTAAAAGGATAACAACATCGTGTCCGCACTCAACCAGGCGTTTTGCCTTCTCAAGCACAATGCTTGCAACCTTTACATGTCTCTCGGCAGGTTCGTCAAATGTAGAGGCTACAACCTCTGCCTTAACGCTGCGAGCCATATCGGTAACCTCCTCGGGACGTTCATCTATAAGAAGGACTATCATATAGACCTCCGGATGATTGTCTGCTATTGCATTAGCTATCTCTTTAAGCAACATGGTTTTACCTGTCTTAGGCTGCGCTACTATAAGCCCACGCTGTCCCTTGCCTATTGGGGTAAAGAGATCTACCACCCTGCATGAGATATTGTTATGTCCCTTGTCTGTGAGATTGAATTTCTCATCGGGAAACAGAGGGGTAAGAAAATCAAAAGGAACACGGTCTCTTATATATTCTGGGCTACGTCCGTTAATGTAATTTACTTTAACCAACGGGAAATATTTGTCCCCTTCTCTTGGCGGCTTAATCTCCCCTTGCAGCGTGTCTCCGGTTTTAAGCCCAAAGAGCTTTATCTGAGACTGAGAGACATATATATCGTCTGGAGAATTAAGATAATTATAATCTGAAGATCTTAAAAATCCATATCCGTCCGGCATAATCTCAAGCACACCGCTTGCCTCAACAACCCCTTCAAACTCTATCTTGGATACCCTCTTCTCCCTCTCGGCATATTCATATTGCTGTTTGTCTGGCTGGTATTCTGCACCGGTCTGGTTGTCGTCATCTGCAACTGGTGCAGACTGACCAACAGAGATATTGTTAGGGGCACCCATTCTGACACGTTTCCGCGCAGGATTTCCCTGATTTGCATTTATCCCTTTAATCCCCTTGACCTCTTCTGACTCCTGTCTGTTTGTATTAACCTCAGGTTCGTCATCCTCAATAACAGGCAGCATATCATCTACTCTTCTGTCAGATGCATCAGCAGGCACCATTACAGAGGCTGCTTTTGGCTTTCTCCCACGCTTGCCTCTTACAGATTGAGGCTGTGGTTTTTCTGTCTTTACATCTGCCATATCAGTTGCCACTTTTTCACCAGAGACCTCCCGGCTGCGCTCATCTGCAACTTTCCCTGCTACTGCATTAAAATTGCCGGAATCCTGCTTTTTAGGTGGTCTGCCTACACGACGTTTCTCATTTGCCTTGTTGTCTGCAACCTCTGCTACAGGTTTATCTGACTTAATTTCATCTGTTGCCTGTGGTGCGGGGGCGGCAGAAGCAGGTCTTACAGGTTGTTTTATCCTCTCTCTCTGCTTTCTCATTGGGCTGCCTACACCCTGAATGGCCTGTTCATCTAAAATCTTATAGACCAGATCCTCTTTTGAATAAGATTTTATCTTTGTAATCTTAAGATTCTCCGCTATAGCATAAAGTTCATCCAAACTTTTATTGCTTAATTCTATTATATCGTACATTAAATTATATATAATGGATAAATCTATTTTACAGCTATAACCTCTATCTCAACCAATGCGTTCTTTGGTAAAGCCGCTACCTGAAATGCAACTCTTGCCGGATATGGTTCTTTAAAATACAACGCATATACCTCGTTCAAAGCTGCAAAATTTGCCATATCCGATAGATATACATTTGTCTTTACCACATCGGTAAAAGAGTATCCTCCCTCCTCTAACACATATTGCAGATTTTTAAACACCTGATGAAGTTGCTCTTTTATTCCGCCGGGAACAAACTCACCGGTTGTGGCATCTATTGGGAGCTGCCCCGATACATAAATGGTTTTATCTGCTATAACAGCTTGACTGTAAGTACCAACCGCCTTTGGCGCTTTTGGACTTGCTACAAT
>CAVHKR010000221.1:0-2348 GCA_963636615.1 Acutalibacteraceae bacterium
TTCTTACACAGCTGGGATTCTCTCAGGTATCCCTTACGAACTGGGCATCGGGAGGATCGGGGTCTTTGGCTCTTAACGCCTATACAAACTTTTATCTCAACTATACTAAGGGGAAGATATTTTATGAAAACAGGGCACAATTTGCATACGGCTTTGTGCAGTCGTTTGAAACAGGATATAGAAAATCTGATGACAAGATAATTTTAGACAGCAAGTTCGGGTACCGTGCATTTGACAAGTTCTATGCCTCTGCGCAGATGTACTTTAAAACGCAGTTTTCACCGGGCTTTGATTATCCGTCGAGTGGAGGACAAAAACTTGTTTCCAAATTCTTGGCGCCTGCAAATTTCTCATTTGGTATAGGTTTGGAGTACAAGCCGGACAAAAAGAATATGTTCTCGTTTAATCTTGCCCCATTGACAACCACATGGATGATAGTCTCTGAACAGGCACTTAGGGCAAAATACGGAAACAAGGAGAACGAGGCAATCAGATATGAGTTGGGAGCACAGTTTACAGGAGATTTTAAGGCAAAACCATTTAAGAACCTCACGGTAGGGACAACATTAAAGCTGTTCTCGGACTATCTCAACCAGCCAAAGAATATTCAGGTGAATTGGGATTTCAATGCAGAGTTGGTGCTAACAAAATACTTGGTAACAACGCTCAGAACCAACCTTATCTACAATGATAAGGTGCTTATAGCAGACAAGGATGGGCATGAGTCACCTAAAGTCCAGTTTAAAGAGGTGCTAAGTGTAAACTTCTCATATACTTTTGGAGAATTTAAGAAATAGGCAACATATTCCCTAATGCAATACAGATTTGATAAAAAGTTGGAATCCCTTGGAATAGAGGAAGGAGCATCTGTTATAGCTGCACTTAGCGGTGGCGTGGATTCTATGATAATGCTTATGTTGCTTAAAAACTCCAGGTTAGCTCTTGAAATCTGTGCGGCTCATCTGAATTTCCATCTGAGGGGAGATGAGAGCAATGAGGATGAACTGTTTGTAACAGAATGGTGTAGGGCTAATGATATAAGGCTGTTTGTAAGCCATTCAAATACTCACGAATATGCAAAGAGCCACAGACTCTCCGTTGAGATGGCGGCACGGGAGATAAGATACAAATGGTTCTATGATCTGGCAAAAGAGCAGAATGCAGATTATGTTGCTGTTGCACATAATGCAAATGATAATGCGGAGACCCTTCTGCTGAATCTTACAAGAGGATGCGGTTTGGAGGGGTGTACCTCAATAAAGGAGAGACGGGTTGTAGAGAGTGGCCTTAAAATAATACGTCCGCTGTTATCATTTACAAGAGAGGAGATTGAACATTGTGCAAGGAATCTTGGAATCCCTTTTAGAACAGACAGCACCAATGCAGATATAAGGTTCAGCAGAAACAGAATACGTCATGTAGTATTGCCTGCTATGGCGCAGATAAACAGTTCTGCTGTTAAGCAGATAAACAAAAGCATATCGTATCTAACATCTGCCAACAGGCTGTTGCAGTCTGTGCTGAAAGAGCAGGACTCAGCTGTATCTGAAGAGTGTACCATGCAATTGTCTGTAGCCGGCTATGCACATTATCCTGCTTGCAGATATATGGTTAAGGCAATTGATGTTAAAAAATTGCAGGGACTGTTGGAGCCGGAGCTGTTATTACACAATATTTTATTGAGTTACGGCTTTACATCCGCCCAACAGGATATGCTGTCTGCTTCTCTTGTTGGCAACAAGTCGGTCTCTTTTATATCGGACAATTATTTTTTGCAAAAGGAGAGGAGGGTTATCAAGATTTACAGTAAAAGGGTTGAGACTGCTCCACAGGAGATTGAATTGGCGAGTTCGTTCTCTGGTATGGTACAATATTCAGATCTCGCTATCTGTATTGAACAGAAAAGGTATTTATCGGGAAGCATAGAGAAGGAGAGACTTGGTTCTGAGTTTGTAAAACTTACAATAGATAAAGAGCTTTTGGGAGATACTTTTACAATATCGCCAATGTTGCCGGGCGATAAGATGCAACCGTTGGGTATGAGAGGGATGAAGAAAGTGGCAGATATACTATCTGATCTTAAAGTAGACCTTCCGAACAAGAAATTTATCCCTGTAATAAGGAATCGGGACAAAAGGATAGTGGCATTGGCCGGGGTGATGCTTGCAGACCCATTTAAGGTGACCGCTGCAACTAAGAATATAGTAGAGGTTTCAATATCTGTAAAACATTAGAAAAGAACCGTTCATCTAAAGTGGGGATTAACCATTTTGCAAAAGCAAATTTTCCGTAAGCCAGATGAGCAGAGTCAAACTTGTTTGAACTATGCCATGGCAAGGAAAAGCTGC
>CAVHKR010000222.1:0-2339 GCA_963636615.1 Acutalibacteraceae bacterium
CCAATATCTCTATCATCCTTACCTTTCCGCTCAGTCTTGTCACCCCAATTATATCTTTAAAGTATTGCTGCGGATTAAATGTATATTCGTTGGGGAATGGAAGAATAGAGTAGGAGAGGTCTCTTATCCTGTCTAAAGGGAGTTTATAGACCCCATCCAACCCATCTTTATATCCAAATGCATACCAGCGTCCTTTATACTCTTTAAGGTAGAAAGGATAGAAAATAATTGGGATTATATTCTCGGAACGTGAGGAGTAATATCCTATGCATAGAACCTTTTTGTTTATTATCCCATCGTGGATATTGTCAAAATATTCAAGCCCAAGCGGTTTCTCCTTGCCGGTATATGAGACGGCCGAGTCTCGCCTGTCATATATTGCACCAATCTCCTCATCTAAAATCTTTATGGTGCTTCTTGTATTCTGGAACTCGGAAAAGTTGCTTATCTCTTTCAGATTAGAGAGTATCTCCTCTATCTTTTCATAGTTGTTCTTTTTTATGTTAACCTTTTCTATGCTAAAAGATGGGTCTGAATATCTGTAGTATTTCATATCATAAACTACAATGGGTGCTGCATAGCCTCTCTCCTTATCCCTCATAAATTGTAGATCCAACTGGATTGTGCGCAGAGATACTGGCGACCTCTTTTCTGAGATACTTTTGCCTTTTCCTTTATGCTCCTTCTTCTGTTTGTTAAAGGTTTCCCTGCAGGCAAGAATAAGATCGTTAAGGGTATATCTATTTTTCCTGTCTCTTAGACACCTATCTATAGTTCTGTGCCTCAGCAGACTATCGGTGTTGGATACTATCATATCTGCTGTATTATTCTATTACTTTAAATCGTTCTCTTGTCTCGTGGGATGTAAAGGTGTTAAAATGCCACCACTCAGACGGTTCAACAAGGAATCCGGCCTCTGTCATCACCTCTCTTAAGAGTTTTCTGTAGGCCAATTCCTTTTTAGTTATAATGCCGTCTGCAAGAAGTTGAGCCTCTTTGTCTACCCTCGAAGCATCTCCAAAATAGTCATATTCTCCGCCCATGTCTACAGGATGCCCTGTACAGTCTGCAAGTGTAAGATCCACAGCCGCTCCGTAATTGTGCATTCCATGTCTTACAGGATTTGCAACAAAATCCTCCTTGTCTGTACCCTCAACAAGTTCCCACATCTGCTTCTGGATAGAAAGAGGTCTGGCAGCGTCATAGATGACCAAATGAAGATCCGGCCTTTTGGCTCTTAACAGATCTGCAGCCTTTTTCAGCATTGCGGCAGCTTCCGGAATAAGATATGCTTTGTTGAGATTGTCATACAGGACTCTACCCATAAAATTGTATGGAGTAGCGTAAACCAAATATACCTCAATAGATGGGTCTAAAGTGGATACATCTATCAATCCGTCATTGGCAAGCTGCTCATTGAGCAGCTGTTTGTTGCAGCAATTATTTTGACAACAGACTTTCTCTTCTGTCTTCTTGCAGTTCCCTTTTTGCGCACAGCAACATTTTTTCGCTTCTGTTTTACCACTGTTACTATTTTGCGCATTTGCAAAGGGTATATTTGCAGTACAGACAATCAGCATTGCCACTGCCAACAGCAATGAGCGTTTTGCAATATTCGTAAGTTCATTCATAGTCATTATAGGATGCTACATATAAATAATTATAACACAGATTGTTGATTAATTATTGCAAGATACAAAGAAAGTGCTCTTTTCAAGTTCTTGGGTTTTCTCCCTGCCCAATAATTTATCTACAATTGCCATAGCAAACTGAGCTGCATAGCCGGGGCCTTTTCCTGTAATTATATTTCCGTCTGTAACGGTGCAATTACTACTTAGAATTGCCCCTTTCAGTTCGTTCTCAAAACCGGGGTAGCATGTTGCCATCTTGCCATTCAGCAATCCCATCTTTCCCAAAATATATGGAGCAGCGCATATTGCCGCAATCAGGTTACCGGCTTTTGCAAATTCAGATATGATTTTTTGTACATCTCCCGATTCACATAAATTCAAGGCACCGGGCCACCCCCCGGGCAAAACCAGCGCATCATATCCGTTTATTTCACAAGCACACAACGGTTTATCAGCCACTAAACTCATCTCATGTGCACCTTTTACACACTCTTGCATGTCAATTGATGCTAATGTCACATCTATTTCGGCTCTTCTTAGCAGGTCTACAACTGTTGTAAGTTCAATCTCTTCAAAACCCGCAGCCATTAAAACCAATGCCTTTTTCATAACTCAAAATTTAAATTATCTATTAAACTATCATTATTACACACCTGACATACAATGCATAACTTCATATTACTGCTGCTTGAAAGGGTGAATTTTAAT
>CAVHKR010000223.1:0-2332 GCA_963636615.1 Acutalibacteraceae bacterium
CTCTAACCCCTTTGGCAACACCGCCCAACACTTTTGCCTGCTCAGGAGCCAATAAAAAGCTAAATACCAGAGAGGCAATTACAAAACCGATTACAAATTTAGGAAATCTTTCCCATAAAACACCGGGAGTAGGTTTTATATCTGAATTAATATTTTTAAAGGACCAGTAGATAGATATTAAAAATGCAGCAACGCCAAGCAGGACATTCTGGGCACTCTTTATTATAACGCTGTACTGCTCTGCAACATCTCCCAAGAACTTTCCAGATGCAACAACGGCTCCTGTGGTATCTATTGTGCCCCCCAACCATGCTCCGGAAACCTCTGGCGACAGCCCTAACCAGATAGCCAGATATGGCATGAGATACATCATTGGAATGGCGCAGATAAGTACTAATGACACCACAAAGGAGAGTTTTTTCCCATCCCCTTTAATAGCTCCGCAAGAGGCAATCGCTGCCGATACACCACATATAGATACCGCAGAGGAGAGCATTACCCCCATTTCTCGGTCTACCCCCATCCTCTTTGAAATCCAGAATGAGAAGTACCATACACTGAATACAACAATAACAGCCTGAACCATACCCAAGGCTCCGGCTTTCATTATCTCATTAAACAGAATTGAGGATCCCAAGATTACCAATCCTGCCTTAATAAAGTATTCGCTTCTCACAGCAGGCTCAATCCATTTTGGCAGGCCAACAGTGTTTCTTATAAGCAGTCCAATGGCAACTGCAATGAACACAGCCTCAAAACCGGTCTTCTTTACCGCAGGCAGAGCGCTTATATACTGTGAGAGCAGAGATATTGCATAGATGAAAATAAATCCCGGAATGAATTTAAGCACCCTCTCTCCCAATATCAGAATGCCCGCACCAAAGGTGAAAAGCAGAATACCAAACTGGGCAAACTGGTTTTTAAACACCGTGGGGATAAAGATAACTAACAGGAGCAACAGCCCCCCTATAATGGTAGACAACACATCCTCATTCTTCATGAAATTCGGTGTGGGGATGTAAAGAAAGTTCTTTTTAGGTTCCATATCTTTTGTATATTAATGTATATTATAATACTGTATGTTATTCTATAGTAAAAGCATTTACTAATATACCAGAATGCAAAGATATAAAAAAGGAGGCAAACACCCAGAGAAATAGTGTCTGCCTCCTGAAATTAATTTAAAGTTTTTTAATTATATAAGCCCTCTCACAAGAGAAAAACTTATTCTTCTAAAAGAGGTGCGGCAGATGTTTCCAAACATCTCTTGCTCTCCCCCCACCTCTTTTATATGCCTACTCCTTATTCTACAGGGTATGCCTTTACTGTAACTGTAAACTTACCTGCACACATCGGAACATATTCGTAGTTACCTGGTGTAACTTCCATCTTCTTCTCAAACAGTACTGTAACCGGTACCTGTGTATCAACAGTCAGTTTCTTCTTAGCTGTTATTGCAAAGCTGCCAGCGTCATACGCACCAATTTCAATGTAGTTATTATTAGAGATTGGTATTGCAACACCATCATTAGTTACTCCAGAGTAGAATTCGAATTTCACACTACCTTCTGAGATAGCAGTTGAGATATCATAGTATTCACCGCTCTCAACATCCTTCACATAGAAGTAGTTAGGTTTATCAACAGATGTTGTCGGATCGTCTGTCACATCCCTGTAGTACAGTTTGGCTCTCTCAACGTTATCACCGCTCATGATGCTTACAGATGCGCTGTCTGTCACCATAGTGTACACCTGTGAGGTTACGAACTTAACCTTGAATGATGGGAGATCGAAATAACGACCCATGTATTGAATCCTCCATCCGCTTACAGTTGTGATGTCTGGAATCGTGGTTTCTTCCACAGGACTTGTCCTTGTCAGTGTGCTGCCTGAAATAGTGATTAGCTTGGCGGAAGATTTAGCGTTATTCCAGTCAAGGCGAAGGGTACCACTACCGTCTGCATCAGAAATATAGTTTGCCAGATCAACACTGCCTCCAACAGCAACATCAAGAACTGTAAGTGTCCCGTCTGCATAGTATGCAGGGTCGAACTTGTACAATGAAGTGTACTCGGCTGCAGCCGGTTCGGCAATTGTAAATGGTACATAGACAATATGGTCTTCTCCTGTCTTTGCATCATTGATCCTTATCTGTGCAGTGAATGTGCTGCCATATTGCGTAGTCAATGGTACCGGGTTGCCGCTTGCGTCCTTGTAGTCACTCTTGAATGTTACAACCAGATGAGTGAAATCAGTATTGTCTGCAGCAGCTAATTTACCCTTGGCATTATATTTGGCTTGAATGAATTCATAAACCAAACCGGTGAAATCT
>CAVHKR010000224.1:0-2322 GCA_963636615.1 Acutalibacteraceae bacterium
GTATTATTGCTATTATTGCGCTTGGATACCTGCCTACCGTTTTATTATTGGAAATATAACTCATGTCCCTATTCAGATTCTGTCAAATTCCAACGGCATAGCATTGCTGCATCCGGTAATCCTCCCATCCTTTGCAGCCACTGCACCGTTGACAATACTATATTTTATGCTTGTAGAGAATGTTTTACCTGCAAAAGGAGACCAACCGCACCTGTATGCAGGCTCATTTGTAGAGCTCTTGTCTGGGAGATTAATATCTGCAATCAGTAGATCTGCATAGTACCCCAACTTTATTGCCCCCCTCTCTTTTATGCCAAAATTATCCGCCGGGCCCTGACTCATAACGGCCGGAATCTCCCCAATGCTGAATACCCCCTGTTTCACAAGCTCCATCATAACCTGAAACGAGTGTTGAACCAACGGCAACCCGCTTGGAGCATTAAGATAACCATTCTCCTTCTCTGCAAGCAGATGCGGAGCATGGTCTGTTGCTACAACCTTTATTGAGCCATCCTTAACAGCCTCCCTAAGCGCAAGCATATCAGACTTATCCTTAATGGCAGGATTGCATTTTATCCTGCTACCCATCCTCTCATAATCCGTGCTGTTAAAATAGAGGTAATGAATGCAAATCTCCCCTGTTATATTTTTGTAACCTGCCTTTACGGCATTCCTAATCATCCCTATCTCCTCTGCCGTGCTTATATGCAGTATATGAAGCCTTGTCCCATATCTCTTTGCCAATTCAATAGCTTTGGCAGAACTTTTTATACACGCCTCCCTGCTCCTTATTAACGGATGGACAGAGAAAGGGATCTTTTTGCCCGCATATAGGCCTTTATAATATTGCAGGTTGGCTTTAATGATAGCCTCATCTTCACAGTGAGTTGCCACCAATACAGGAGACTTTTCAAATATCTCTTCCAATGCAGTAGCACTGTCTACAAGCATATTGCCGGTGGAGGAACCCATAAATACCTTTATACCGCAAATGCCTGTTTTGTCTGCAGCAAGTATCTCATCTATATTGCTGTTAGTTGCGCCAAGATAGAAAGAATAGTTAGCGTAAGAATCCCTCTCCGCAATCTTTACCTTATTCTCCACGGCAGCATTAGAGGTGGCAGGCGGATTATTGTTAGGCATATCCATAAAAGAGGTCACCCCGCCCAAAACCGCAGCCCTGCTTTCTGAATATATTGTAGCTTTTCCTGTTGCCCCCGGCTCTCTAAAATGCACCTGATCATCTATCACCCCTGGGAAAATATGCAAACCTGAGGCATCAATAACATCATACTCTTTAGACCATGTTTTATCTGAATTGCAATGTTTACGAACAGAATAATCTGCAATACCTCTTATTCTCCCCTCCTCTACCGTTATATCACCTTTGAACTGCCGTTCCGGAGTAACAATTGTGCCCCCTTTTATCAATAGATTCTTCATCTGAACCTGTTTTAACTATTTCGCTACCGCCCTGTTTGGTTTAAATCTCCTGAATCTCATCTTTAATACACCCCAAAAGGCTTCGCCAAATATTCCGGAACTCATCTTAGAAGAGCCTTCTGTTCTGTCTGCAAATATTATAGGAACCTCCTTAATCTTAAAGCCCAACTTATATGCGGTGTATTTCATCTCTATCTGAAAACCGTAGCCCCTCATTTTAACATTAGATAAATCTATGGTTTCCAACACCTTCCTGCTATAGCAAACAAACCCTGCCGTGCAATCGTAAATCTTTATTCCAAGTACAGTTCTAACGTATGCCGATGCATAGTAAGACATTATTACCCTCCCTATAGGCCAGTTTATTACACTAATGCCGTTGCAGTATCGAGAGCCTATAGCTACATCCGCACCCTCATCTGCACAGGCATGATACAGTCTTGGCAGATCATTCGGATTATGGGAAAAATCTGCATCCATCTCTGTAACGTAGTCATAACCATTCTCTATAGCCCATCTGAACCCTGTAAGGTACGCAGTACCAAGCCCAAGTTTGCCACTTCTCTCTATGATAAAGAGGCGATTCCTGTGCTCACTCATAAGCCTCTTTACAATAGAGGCAGTTCCATCCGGCGAACCATCGTCTATGATAAGTATATCAAAACCTTGCGGCAATCCCAATACTGCCAAGATTATCTTCTCAATATTCTCTTTTTCGTTATAGGTGGGAATTATAACAACCTTCTTATCTGTGCACATATCTATCTGTTTGGATTCAAGATACAAAGATATTCTATTTTTGGATATTTTTTATCTTTTTAAAGAAGAGACCGGATGCCGAAAATATTAAGACAAAAATGTATTTCTCTTCGGAAGAGA
>CAVHKR010000225.1:0-2299 GCA_963636615.1 Acutalibacteraceae bacterium
CATCTGTTGCAATCTGCACCTGCAAGCAGTCTCTCAAACAGAGCCTTTATCAACATAGGTAATTGGGCAGCCCTCTCCTGTTGTGCATTGCTCTCAATACTCTCCTCCCGATTACGTCTATAAATAATGCTGTCTATCTCTCTATCTCTTTTTACAAGAAGCTGTTCCGCCTTGTTACATCTCTCTATAAGGTACTCTGACTCCCGCCTCAACGAATCGTAATAATATCTCTCCAACATTTTCACCTCCAATGTAGCAGTGTTGATTTTTTTGGCAGATATTCGCCAAACCTTTATCCCCACTACAGACAGAGTAAGCCCCATAGCGGTACAAATACCAGCAAAAAGGGCAAGTCCTCTCTTCATCTTCATATAGAAAGCAGTTTCATTGAAACATCCTCCTCTTTCTTGTATAAGAGATGCAGTTTTTCCCTTATAACATTAACAAAGGAGTTATCCTTTGGCACAATATCGGACCGGCTCTCATTGCCTGCACAAGCTTGTTCAATTAAAAAAGGCTCTCCACCCCACCTGTTGCTAATAGCATCTATCTGGGTGTCGGCCAACCTGAAAGCCTCAAAACAGTCCTCATATTCCGCACGCTTCTCCTCCCATGTAACATAAATCCTTGAAACATAAAATTTTACCGTAATTACAGCATTTATGGCAATAGCAGCAATTATCACAATAACGGCAGACAGATATACCACAACCCTCATAACACAAAAAAAACACTTTCCAACACAGTCTTTCCCAATCTAAAATCCATTCCCAGCCCACTCTTTGCAGCGTACGATACCTTAACATAAACATCCGCAGGCAGTAACATCTCCAAAAGCGTGGCAATCTCATCCTTTTCTACACCAACAACCTTCTCACTGTATCTGACATCACTTGCACTTACTACACGCAATCTTATTCCAAATAGAGCCTTAAGCCTGTCAAACAAGTAGTTAAGATCATATCTGCCTGCATATAAAGCCATCATCTCATTATAGATTTCACCGGCCTCCACCTCTCCAAACAGTTTTGTTACACAGCCAAAAATTCTATTGAGATAATTCCGTTCCAGTCTGTCCAAGAAATCTTTATTGCAGAGGGTAATACTGTTAAGATTATCCTTAAACCGCCCTATCTCATTCTCATAACCCTCAAACAGCTTCCTCCATCTCTCTTGGCACTTTCTTATACTGCGAATCTGTTCAGATGCCACAATATCCTTTCTGTATGCCGGATACAGTATGCTTTGCGGTATATTATCCAAAATCATGATATTACTATATTTTCCTTACGTTGCCCTACAAACTCCAATTTTACAAGCTGCTCCATAAAGACCATGAGGTTTCTTACATAATTCTCTATTTTAAAGAATGATACCGCAATATCCGTCTGGCTGTAGTCCGGTTCTGAAACCTGCTCTGCGCCACTCATGAATATTCCGGGAGGGATAAGACACCACTCATTAACATACTCCAACAGCTCTCCCCTATGCTCTGCACTCATAGATTTCATAAAGCCAATCATCTCTCCGCTTATATATGAAAAGAAAAGTCTTGTCTCATACGGTGATATATCATATTTTCTGCTCATAAGGTAAAAGCGTCCCCTCTCTAACAATACAAGTATCAGGGATACAAATCCAAAAATATTGTCTGCCAAAGAGTACCCTCTGCCTCTTATATGTATCTTGCCGATTATTGCCGTTGAGAGGGATATAAGCCTCTCTATATTGTTGTGCAGCTGCTGTAATCTGTTGCACAACTCCTTATTGTATTTCACCTTACAAACAGGAACAATATAGTTTTTGTCTACCGCCCAACTTCCCGATAATTTACGTATCACCCCAACAACAGCAGACTTGCCGCCTGCACCCTTAACAGAGGAGAAAGGCAGCAGAGATACAGATAGTTTTACACTGCTCCAAGGGATTCTTGGAGGCTGTTCATCCTGGTCTGCCTCCCCAAATTCTGTTCTTTGATTAGGATGCAGATTAACCAGAACCGCATAACGTTCCTCTGCCTTGGCCAATGACAATCCGGTGGTAATATAATCTACGGCCTCTCCATGCGGAATCTGTATGATAAAGCCCCCATCCGTTAAGTATAACATTGAGGAGACAGATATATAAAGCTCCCCCTCATTAGACTCATAAGCTGTAACCAATTGGTTGTCAACAGGTCTTTCTATAAGTCCATAACCATTTAGGCACAATGCAGCCCTGCCAAGTTCAGAAATGTACTCAAAAAAATAGTTCTCTGTCCCAAACAGATGATTTGCGCCCAGCATCATTCCATCCTTCC
>CAVHKR010000226.1:0-2270 GCA_963636615.1 Acutalibacteraceae bacterium
GTTGTAATAGAGGCTGCCCACATGTGCATGCAGATGAGAGGGGTTCAGAAGCAGAACTCCATTACAACAACATCTGCTTTTACGGGTGCGTTCCTAAACAGCCCCAAGACAAGAGAGGAGTTCATGAGGCTGATAGGGAATAACCTGCATTAGCTGCAAAGAACGGGAGCAGATAAGTGATTGTAAAAATATATTCTTTATAAAATTATTCTATTATGGCAAAGTACAGAATTTTAGTTGTTGATGATGAGGAGGATATATGTGAGATATTAGCATTTAACCTAAGGAATGCAGGTTACGATGTAGATACGGTAAACAGTGCGGAAGATGCCCTTTTCAAGATGAAGAACGATTATGACCTGTTACTTCTTGACATAATGATGGAGGGTATTTCCGGGCTTAAGCTCGCTCAGTTGTTGAGAGAGGATTACAATAACAATACCCCGATAATATTTATCTCTGCCTTAGATACGGAGTCTGACATTTTGAACGGATTCAACAGGGGAGGTGACGACTATATTCCAAAACCTTTCTCTATAAAGCAGGTATTGGCCAGAGTAAAAGCTGTGCTTGCACGTTACTCTAACCATTTGGACGATTCTGTAAAGTACCGCGAACAGCAGAGAATTTCAGATGAGAAAGTGTATGCCATAGAGGGCCTAAAAGTAGATTTTGAAAACAAAAGGGTTTTCATAGATGGCGAGGAGGTTGTTCTTACAAAAAAGGAGAATGAGATACTCATCCTCCTCACAAAGAACATTGCAAAGATCTTTTCAAGAGAGGAGATACTCAAGGAGGTTTGGAGGGAGGAGAGTTACGTTTTAGAGAGAACAGTTGACGTACATATTGCAAGATTGAGAAAGAAATTAGGAAAATATGGAGAGATGATAATAAACCGTTCGGGATACGGTTATTGTTTCAATCCCCAGAACTAAACCATGAACTATCACCCAAAGCTTAAATACAAATACCAGCTTGTTTTATATTTCGTGCTGGTACTATCTTTCATGGCTCTTGTATTTACAATATACATAGTACAGAGAAATAAGGATTATAGCTTTAAAACATTAAGGGACAGCCTGATAAAGGATAACGAGAAAGTTTATGATGCCGTAAGGAACATTCATGACCCTTTCTACCTCAATACAGATGCAATAAGTTTGGGAGATACCATAAGGGTAACGCTTATAGACACCTCACACAACCTTATATATGACAACAGCAATCTCATTAACATTACAGATGATTGCGAATGGGGATTGCCGGAACTTGTAAAGGCAGAGACTGAGGGAGAAGGGACTGCACTTAGGTTTTCTGTGCCGTTGAGAGATGAATATCTCTATTATGCAAAGAGATACGACAGATTTTACATAAGGACAGGTGTAAAATTCCATACCGAAAACATACCGCAGATTAATGATGACAATCAATATCTTTATGTAATCATATTTCTTGTAGGATTACTCTTTGCCTCTTTGGCCTTTATAATCAGAAAACTCACACGTCCTCTTGCTGCTTTCAACAAGTTTGCAGATGTGCTGCGCAGCCCGGAGAAAGATTTCAGTAACATAAAGTTCCCGAACAACGAGTTTGGCGAAGTTGGCAAGAAGATAGCAGATCTGTTTGGACAGTTAGAGAGGACAAAGACCTACAAGCAGCAGATGAGCGACAATATAGCCCATGAGCTTAAAACCCCCATTACAGGTATAATGACATATCTGGAGACAGTACTTAATACAGAGGATATGACCCCACAGCAGAGCAGGTATTTTGTGGAGAAGGCTTACAATCAGTCAAAAAGACTCACATCGCTGGTAAAAGAGGTCTCTATGCTTAACAAGTTGGATGCAGGTACAGAGCAGTTTCCTATAGAGGAGATCTACTTTTCCAGAATATTTGCGGAGGTAAAGGAGGAACTTGGATATAAATTGCAGGAGTCCAATATAGAATTTAACCCATGCGTGAGTAAGGATCTTAAGATGAGAGGCTGCCGCCAACTGGTCTACTCGCTTTTTAAGAATTTGGTAGACAATTCTATTGAGCATGGAGGGAACAATATCACCATTACAATATGGGGCAGTATTCTGCAATTGTCGGGAGATAGCAGCTACAGAGTGAAATTTACATACAAGGATACCGGTAAGGGGATACCGGAGAAAGATATTCCAAGAATATTTGAGAGGTTCTACAGAGTGGATAAAGGCAGAACAAGAAGAATGGGTGGATCCGGATTAGGATTGGCCATAGTCAAGAATGCCGTACTTTATCAC
>CAVHKR010000227.1:0-2264 GCA_963636615.1 Acutalibacteraceae bacterium
ATAGAGAGCAAGTGCGACTACAAAACAGTAAGCGTGCTGCTTGGGCACTCAAACATAAGCACAACACTAAATCTATACGTACATCCCAATATAGAGCAGAAAAAAAGGTGTATAGAGCAGATGTTCAGAACTATTAAATAAGAGTTAAGACACTGCGGCAGAAGCTGTTTTGATTTGATACGTTCAGACAGCTTCTCACACCACATTATGCCGTAACCTCCTCAACCTTTACAATTCCGTTTCTGTTAAAGGCAATTCTGAAATGTCTTAGCTCCAAAAGCTCCGAATGTCTCAACTGCATTATGATATGAATATAATATATACGTTGCACGGCAATTGTGGCAATATGCCCGTTACTATCAAGCGAATCAATGAAAACCTCAGGATTATCTATCTTCTGCATAAACCTGCTTATATGCAGCCTCATAATCTCATTTATCCCCCTAAAAGGATAAAAATTACCGCAAGTAAAATCATTCTTTCCAATAATTATCAGCTTTCTATACAGCAATACCTTCTCCTCCAACACTTTAGATTCATCATCAATAAAAGAGAGGTCATCCCTCATTTTGGCAACAGAGAAATCTATTTTGCTTCCCGATAAAAAATCCACAGCCTCCTTTATCTCTCCAACCTTATTGTTTCCAATGTTTATCTCAGCCTTTTTGTCAAAATATTTGTTTCCAAGCCTGTGGGCAAAATAAAAACGCATAAGATCCTTTATCCTGTCTTTTAGCATATAGCTGATAACTAACACAATAAAGAGAGGAAAAGTGATATTCCCAAACTTGACCTGAAAAATCCACCCTACAGCTGTAGCAAAAATCATGGCCACCCCGGCAGCAATACTGTAATAGAGCTGCTCAACCGCAACCCCATCCCGTTTTTTGGAGAGTCTGATATAAAGATCGCTCTCAATATACTTCTTTAACAGCCCACGCCTGTACACAAGGTCTCTATTGCCAACAGGATCAGCATTAATCAGCCCATACCCATGCGAAACAGAATACTCCCTAAGTCTGCATACAAGAGCAAAGATTTTTTGTCGGGAAGCATAAAGCTCACCGTTGTCTAAAGAATCATAAAGTTTTACTATTCTGAACAGGTAACGTTGCAGAATATAACTGATATACTCATCTGCAGCAAGAAAGCGTTTTTGTTCACGATTGGGCATATCATGGAGCAGATTAAAGAACCCCCTGAATCTAAGAATAATACGCTCAATATCCGCAACACATTCTGTAACATTGGCATTTGCAGCATCAGTATCCTTGCAGAACATTATCCTTATCGTTTCGTTTCGTATTGCGCTCTTTATTATTGCGGCATACATCTTTATATGATATTCAAAGTTGTCATAAGAGCCGCCCCCGTTCGCTGCCTCTGTAATAGACTCTTTGAGAAAGATATACGGAAGAGAGCTGTCTAAAGAGAGTTCATGCAGCGAATACACGGGTGTAATAAGTCTCACATTAGACTTTATATCTCTGTAAAACTGCTCCTTACCGTATGTTTCCGGGTTTATTCCCATACTGTTGGGAACAAACATCCATGTATTTACAGCAAAACTGTTAAGCTCCGTTCCGCTGTCAACAATAAATCCAAATTTAAACTCAACAGAAAAACTGTCATGCTTCTTAACCTGTATATCAATCATATCAGCCTAAAATATGAAACAACATCCAAATATATATCACCCTCCTTAGATTCCTCCCTACCCATAAATATACTGCAAATCAAAATAACTAAAAAATTTTCTAACAGCCTATTAAAAAATATCTACCTTTGATGCAATTCTATTATCCTTTTTAAAGCTTCTAAAGATGGACAAGGTTATTCTAATAGTTGACGATGATATAAATCTATGCGTTATGCTACAGAAATGGCTTGCAAAACATGGCTATGACGCAATCTGCGCATCATCTATAGAAGAGGCAAAAAAAAGGATAGAAAGCATACATCCCTATCTCGTAATATCTGATTTAAGGCTTCCCGATGGGGATGGAATAATGCTTCTTCACTGGCTAAACGACAATAAATATCCATTCCCCGTAATACTTATGACCGGATATGGAGATGTCTCCATTGCCGTATCTGCCATGAAACTTGGCGCAAAGGACTTTTTGGAGAAACCGGTTATACCGACATTACTGAAAGAGAAGATAGACAATCTCTTCATCTCACAAAAGACTCCACCCACAACAAGCAGTGAGCCAAACAGCATGATAATGGGCAAAAGCCCTGCATTCTGCACAATGTTAGAT
>CAVHKR010000228.1:0-2245 GCA_963636615.1 Acutalibacteraceae bacterium
CATTGTACGTAGTTCAGAATGTAAATATAGCAATAATTATTCAAATATCAATTTTCCAAAGTATTGTGGAGAATGAAAATTAGGCCGTTCAAGGCCAATGGGGTTCCAGCTCAGATAGTGTCTTACCGGCATATCGTCTCCACATTTGTAAAAATTTGCAGTCATTGTCTTGCCTTGCAGATTCCCAACCTCTTTTAGTGTAAATAATTCAATGGGCAGGATAATATCAAGTTGCCAGCAGATAAAATCCCCTTGGAGAAGATTGCGGGGAAGTATGTCAAGCAGATTCTTCTCTTTTATATTCCTAATCTCCTCTGCAGACCAGATATCCTTTTGGGTAAACAACTCTGCCGGTATAGTGCTGTGTCTTTGTATTTTATCTAATATTTCCTGCGTATATTTTGTGCGGTTGGTTCTCTCGGCTCCTCCGGCAAAGGTTCCTATTCCAATGCAATTCTGTTCTAAATTGTAGTAGTGTTTACCATCGGGAATTACAAAAAATTCTACACACGAGTCTTTGTATGGGGCACTGCCCGAATCCTCTTTTGAGGTGGCTTTAATGTACGGCTCCTTAACAGAATACTGCAAACATATTGCGTTGTCTGTATAGGCTATCCTGAACTGAATGGATGCTGTAGGGTAGGGGTAGTCTGCCCAGTTTGTTACATCTATATTGTTATACTCTATTGCAGCCGAATCCATTGCATACGCAAGAGCTTTTAAAGGTTCGGCTTTAGGGAGTGCAATTTTCTTGACTTTTAGTGTTTTGCTTATTGTATCCATTGTTTTTGTGTTGTTTGGCAAAGTTACAGGATTATTTTGAGCTAAAGCCATAACAGGCAACAGTGTTAAAATTGTAAGGATAAATCGCATAGTGGTTATGTTTGAAATCGTATGGTTTTGAGATAAATACTATTTTGTTTTTTGACTTATTTCTTATTCTTGCCCTTGTTGTTCACCATCTTGATGGTGGCGAGATAAGTCTCCTCTAGTGGAGTTTGTTCTGCACTATCTTGAAAAACTCTACCGACATATCAGAACGAGGGTCATAGTCTACAGCTGTGGCATAGATATCGAGCACTTGTCGGTACATTACCTTTTCCGACGAACGTATGTCGCGGATGCGAGCCAGCAGTTCTTTCCAATAGCCTCCACCTCCAAGTTGCTTCAAGCGTTTATCGTCCATGGTGAATCCCTTGTAGAGATATTCCGTCAGCCTTTCAGTTGCCCACTGGCGAAAGCGCGATGCGACAAGAGACCGCACACGGTAGCCGATGGAAAGAACCATGTCGAGATTGTAGTAGGTCATCTCTCTTTCCACCTGTCTTGCACCCTCTTGGCGAACCTGTCGGAATTTCCGACAGGTTGACGTTTCCTTTAATTCTCCATCTTCATAGATGTGCTTGATGTGTTCCACTACATTCGTACGCGATGTCTGGTAGAGGTCACAAATCTGTTGTTGGGAAAGCCATAGGCTTTCCTGCTCATATTTTACCTCCAAGTGGGTCTTGCCATCCTCACTTTGGTATATTACGATATTTCCATTATTGTTATCGTCCATGCTGTATAATATCTTTGTCACCGTGTTGGGTGAGTATGTCTTGAATATCTGTTCGAAGTTGGTGGCTGTAGATACGTTCGTTGATGTTGTTTATCTGTTTTGGGAGCTCCATATCAGTTGCGTTTTAATCGTTAGATGGAATGTTGAGAAGTTTTTCCGCTTCAATTTCTATTCGGCTTTTCTTGGTCTGTACAATTAGAGTCCGAACGTCAACATCCAATAGTCCTGCAATTTTTGTAAGCGTCTCCAGGCTTGGTTGTGAAGTGTTGGTACACCACTTGCTGACGGTTGCAGGGTCTTTCTTTAATTCATCTGCAAGCCATTTTGCCGTTTTCTTATTTTCAACTAAAACCAGTTTGATGCGATTGATGTCTTTATTTGCCATTTTGTCTTAACTTTATCTACCTACAAATATACTATTTTACTTTGATAATAAGGAATAAATTTAGATATAATTACCAAAAGACATTGCGTTTTTCCTCAAGTTCTTTAGGATAATGTAAAAGGCGGCCAAGATGTTCCTTGGAAAGAAACTTACTATCGGTTGTTAATTCTATGCATTTATCTATTGAAAGATTGACTTGAAGAACATAATGCTATCAACATTATGAACAAAAGTTTTATAGTTTTTATTATCGCTTAATAATTTTAAGTTTACCATTAAATTTGCCCATAATACTGTAT
>CAVHKR010000229.1:0-2243 GCA_963636615.1 Acutalibacteraceae bacterium
GCCTCATCGCTTATATCCATGTTGTTTGGACAAAAGAACTATGAGATGGGTGAGAAGGTATTGGGCAACACCGTAACGCTCAATCTTATAATGGGTATTCTGTACGGAGTAATAGTAATACTCTTTTTAGACCCGATACTTTACTTCTTTGGAGCAAGTGAGAATACAATCTCTTATGCAAGAGAGTATATGCTCATTATCTCCGCAGGAAATGTTATATCTCATATGTATTTTGGGCTTAATGCAGTAGTAAGGGCAACCGGCTTTCCAAAAATTGCCATGGTAGCAACCATAGTTACGGTCATACTGAACACCGTATTGGACGCGCTCTTCATCTTTGTATTAGGATGGGGAATACAAGGAGCTGCAATAGCAACTATCCTTGCGCAATTAGTCTCATTGGTATGGATATGGATATCGTTATCTGACAGCAATAAACTTATACACTTCAAGCACGGCATATACGGTCTAAAATCCAGGATAGTAAAGGATATAATTGCAATAGGAATGTCACCCTTCTGCATGAACACTGCTGCATGCGTAGTTGTAATACTCATTAACCAAGGCCTGCAGAGGCATGGAGGAGATATGTCCATTGGGGCGTACGGTATTGTAAACAGAATCTGTTTTGTAGCATTAATGATAGTAATGGGGATAAACCAAGGGATGCAACCTATTGTAGGATACAACTTTGGAGCAAGAAACTTTGACAGAGTACAAAAAACACTCAATATTACCATTATTTGGGCAACGGTAGTAACAGTCTTTGCATTTATAGCCGGAGAGCTGTTTCCAAAAGAGTTGGTACAGATATTCACTACAGATCAGGAGCTTATAGACAAATCCATATTCGGAATGAGAGTTGCCGTTATTTTCTTCCCGATAATAGGCTTCCAAATGGTTACCTCCAACTTTTTTCAAAGTATAGGCATGGCAGGCAAATCTATAATACTGTCACTATCCAGACAGGTCATTGTACTTATACCGCTGTTGCTTGTGCTGCCAATTTTCTATCAGGAGAATGGAATATGGTACAGTTTGCCGGCATCAGACCTTATAGCCAGCTTTATAGCACTCTTTATGCTGTTGCATCAGATGAGAGTTTTTAAACGCAAAGCATTGGAGGAGAAGAAAACAGCGTGAATTAATTATAAAAAGAAAACATTATGGAAAAATATTATATAAACATAGGAAGACAACTTGGTGCAGGTGGGCTTAAAGTGGCAAACGAACTCTCTAAAAGACTAAACATCCCTGTTTATGATAAAGAGCTTCTATACTTTGCTGCAAAAGAGAGCGGTATAGCTCCCGAATTCTTTAAGAATGTAGATGAAAAGCCGCAAGCATACCTGCAAGGTTCATTCTGGGGGCTGAACTTCTCATCTGTACTCAACAACAACTATTCTGCATTTACACCGTTAGATTCGTGTGAACTTTTCAGAATACAGAGCGACACCATCAAGCTGCTCGCAGACAGAGGGTCGGCTATATTTGTAGGAAGATGTGCTGACTACGTACTGAGAGAGAGAAGATGTTTTAATCTCTTTATCTCATCATCATCTCCGTCGGATCGGATAGAGCGCATAAGACACTCCAAACGGATAGAAAGTGCAGATAAGCTCACAGATAAGGAGATACTATCTATATTGGAGAAAGGGGACAAGAAACGTTCCCAATACTACAACTACTACACATACAAGGAGTGGGGGTTTTCAAGCTCATACAACATCTGTCTGGATTCTGCTTTCTTTGGAATTGACAAATGTGTTGAGATGGTGATTGCCACCCTTAAGGAGATGAAGTTTATTTAAACAGCTTCTAATCCCGCCCTTTACTCTTCAAATTTTTTCTTTAACGCAAGCAGATGCTCATCGGCCTTAATCTTGTCAATGATTCCCTCTACCAACAGACTGAGATTCTTGCCATTTGAGTAGTCTGCTTCGCACACATAATTAACCCTCTGTTGCTTTAGGAGGGTTTGTGCTATCTCTCTCTTTTTGGAGTTGCCCGGTTCGTAAACGGCAACTGCTGTTCCGCCAAGCTGCTTTATAAGCTTCATGCAGGGTACATCTGTTTCACCATCGCCAAAATAGATCATATTGGTAAACTGAACCCTCTTTTCCTCCTCCGGAACAGATTCATTTATCTTAACTGAATCCCTTATACTGAATATACCCTTGTTTATCTTAAACAAATACTGAGTCTTGTTGGTATAGTTAACCGCAGCTGCAGGCCATAGGGCA
>CAVHKR010000230.1:0-2226 GCA_963636615.1 Acutalibacteraceae bacterium
TAAGTAATAATTAGAGATTTTAAATCTCCAATCAATTTAATTGAGGATTTGTTAACCTAAATTGTATAATTTTATGTTCTTAAAAAATCGATTTGTCAAGTATTACGTATCTGTAATACTGGCTTTTGCTCTCCTGATACCAGCGGGAGCTGTTCTTGCACAGAACATATCTGTATCGGGTACCGTTACAGATAAGAGTAGCGAACCGCTACCCGGAGTGTATGTAGTACTACAGGGTAATAAAACAGTTGGTACCGCTACCGATGCCGATGGTAAGTATGTAATATCTGTACCATCTAACGGAGTACTCATCTTCACATCCATGGGCATGCAGGATGTAATAGTTCCTGTTAACGGCAAAAGTGTCATTAATGTTGTGATGGAGGAGGATGCAACAACACTTAACGATATTGTAGTTGTTGGGTACGGTACTCAAAAGAGAGCCAACCTTACAGGTGCCGTTGCAACGGTAGATGTTGGGAAGAATCTGGAGGCCAAGCCAGTATCAGACGTAGGTAAAGCTCTTCAGGGTTCTGTACCGGGACTTACAGTCATTAACAATAACGGTTCGATTGATGCAGAACCGACTATTACAGTTCGTGGTATAGGAACCCTGTCTAACAGTGGTACATCAACACCTTTATATGTTGTAGACGGAGTTCCAATGGAAAGCCTCTCTTACCTAAACCCTAATGATATTGCATCTATCTCTGTTTTAAAAGATGCTGCCTCAACCTCTATCTACGGTACACGTGCTGCATTTGGTGTTGTACTCATTACAACAAAGTCATCAGGCGCAGAGGATAAGGTAAAAGTTTCATACACAGGCAACTTTGGATGGAGCCAGGCAACACACCTTCCTAACTACAGCACGGTTGTAGATCAGGTTGCAGCCTTCAATGAGGCAAATATTGCTTGCGGAACCGACCCTGAGCTATTTGGTATGTACACAAACACAACTGCATATCTTAAAGCCGCACAGGACTGGCAGACCAAACATAAAGGCAAATCAGGCTACCGCGAGATGGTTGCAGGTGATGACTATTTCTACGATGCAAACGGTGTTGCAAACTATGTTGCAGACTGGGATGTTAGAAAAATAATGTTTAACAATGCAACCCCTTCTCAGAACCACAATGTTGCAATTCAGGGCAATAGCTCCAAAACAAACTATTATTTGGCTTTTGGTTATGACAAGGAGCAGGGTGTTCTCGAATTTAATCCCGATCACGTTTACAAGCACAATCTAACAGCAAACATCTCAACTCAGGTTAAGCCATGGTTAACAGTTGGTACAAGAATCAACTACTATGACAAGAAATACACCTATCCATACCTGCGTCAGAACACATATCAGTATATGTGGCGTTGGGGAAGCATGTTTGGACCTTGGGGCTATATGAAAGATGCCGAGGGGAACATTTATGATTGTAGACAGGCGATAGGTTACAGAAATCAGGCAGGTGATGCATATACAAGATTAGACAACTTCCGTATGACTGGCTTCCTAAAGGCAGACATTGTTGAAGGCCTTACTCTTAATGCAGATTACACCTATACCTACAAGACAGTAAGATACAAAGGTGTTGGTCTTCCTGCAACATTATGGAACACATGGGGCGGCTTTAAGTCAACAACCACAGCTCCATCTGTACTTAGCACAACATCATTCGTTGAGACAAGCAGATCATTCACAAAGAATCATGTTGTAAATATCTACGGCAACTACCAGATTACAGTTGCAAACGACCATAACTTTAATTTAATGGCAGGTTTCAATGCAGATGAGAACGAGTATGAATATCTGTACTATGAGAACCACGATATTTTGGATTATAACAAGCCTGAACTTGCCTTAACTCCAACATTCTATTCATACACCCACAACCATACCAGTACAGGTTCTGCCGGCTTCTTTGGAAGATTGAACTACGACTATAAAGGAAAATACCTTGTTGAGGGAAATATCCGATACGACGGTTCATCTAAATTCCCGTCAAACAGCCGTTGGGCAACATTCACATCTTTCTCTGCAGGTTGGAGAATATCAGAAGAACAATTCTTTGAGCCTGTAAGAGAGGTTGTAAATAATGCCAAGCTGAGAGCATCATACGGTGAGATAGGTAACCAGGAGATTGGAAGCAATATGTTCCTAAAGACCATGACACGCAAATCTAACGGTGTTTACTGGATAGGTTCAAACAATCTTAAGATGGACTACTTTGG
>CAVHKR010000231.1:0-2217 GCA_963636615.1 Acutalibacteraceae bacterium
CCCTTACATAGATAATACCGGAGCCGTTAACACCTCCACAGATTCTAAGAAGATTCCCTAACTTATCATCCGTTTCACGAACAATGTATGCCAAATTCTCTCTTGCAAAACCGCTACAGATTATATTATGTTCCGCAAAATCCAATTTCTCCATTATATCCTCTGCTACCGGCTTGGTAGCAGTAGCTGTAAGGGCAATTACAGGAACATCCCCTATCAAGCTCCTTATCTCAGCAATCTTAAGATATGGCGGACGGAAATCATATCCCCACTGAGATATGCAATGAGCCTCATCTACCACCAAAAAATTAACATTCATCTTTGCTACCCTCTCCCTAAAGATGGCTGTTCTCAAACGCTCCGGGGAGATATACAGAAACTTGTAATTGCCGTAGATGGCATTATCTAACGTTGCGTCTATCCTCTCCCTGCTCATTCCGGAATAGATGCTAAGGGCAGGAATTCCTCTATTTATAAGATTCTGGACCTGATCCTTAATTAATGCTATTAACGGGGAGACTACAATACAAATCCCCTCCTTGGCCAAAGCCGGGAGCTGGAAACAGACAGACTTGCCACCTCCGGTGGGCATAAGCACCAGCAAATCTCGACCCCTAAGCACCTCCTTAATAATCTCCTCCTGCTTAGGCCTGAAACTGTCATACCCCCACACCTGTTTTAATATACTGTGAATATCCACAGCCTCCTCCTTTTTTGAAATATTGCTCATAGTATATTAATTTCATCTGCTGCACTGCAAAAAAAGAATTGCCAAGAGAAATCTCTTTCCCTTACAAAGGTATTAAAATTAAATTCATTTCAGTAATATCACACGGCAAAGTTTTTGTAGCAGAGACGTTGGTTTTTTGTAAAAAGTACATACATTTGCAGCGTGATTCCTGCGTATTATTTAAACCATCTGAATCATATTTTGTTTTGAAAATAAAAACAGGAGACCGGCATTATATTGTTTTATGTCAATAGATTTAAATACCGGTTTCTATAAACTATAAAGTGATATGTTTAACATTAACGATTTAAAAAAGTATGGGATAGAGGGAACTACCAATGTAGTTTACAATCCGTCATACGAAGAACTTTACAAAGCAGAAACAGCTCCTGGGTTAACAGGTTATGAGAAAGGTCAGGTTACTGAACTGAATGCAGTTAACGTTATGACCGGTATTTACACCGGACGTTCTCCCAAAGACAAATATTTCGTTTACGATGACACCTCTAAAAACACTGTATGGTGGACATCAGAAGAGTATAAAAACGATAACAAGCCTATGTCTGTACAGACTTGGGATGTTGTTAAAGAGATTGCAAAAAAAGAGCTGTCTAACAAGCCTTTATATGTTGTTGACGCATTCTGCGGAGCAAATGAGAATACAAGACTTAAAGTCCGTTTCATTGTAGAGGTAGCATGGCAGGCCCATTTCGTAAAGAATATGTTTATCCGCCCTACAGAGGAGGAGCTTAAGAATTACGGTGAGCCTGATTTTGTTGTTCTTAACGCGTCTAAAGCAAAAGTTGAAAATTACAAAGAGCTTGGCATCAACTCAGAAACATGTGTAGCATTCAACCTCACAGAGAAGATGCAGGTTATCATAAACACATGGTATGGCGGTGAGATGAAGAAAGGTCTCTTCTCATACATGAACTATCTTCTTCCTCTTAAAGGCATTGCATCTATGCACTGTTCTGCAAACACCAACAAAAAGGGTGAGACTGCCATCTTCTTTGGCCTGTCAGGAACAGGCAAAACCACCCTTTCAACAGATCCTAAACGTGAGCTTATAGGTGATGACGAGCATGGCTGGGACGATGATGGCGTATTCAACTTTGAGGGCGGTTGCTACGCAAAGGTAATTAACCTTAGCAAAGAGGCTGAGCCGGATATCTACAATGCAATCAAGAGAGACGCTCTATTGGAGAATGTTACAGTTGATACCAACGGCAAGATAGATTTTGCAGATAAGAGTGTAACAGAGAACACCCGTGTCTCTTACCCTATCTACCATATAAACAATATTGTAAAACCTATCTCAAAAGCTCCTGCGGCAAAAAAGGTAATCTTCCTTTCTGCAGATGCATTTGGGGTTCTGCCTCCGGTATCAATCTTAACACCTGAGCAGACCAAATACTACTTCCTGTCTGGTTTTACTGCTAAATTGGCAGGTACAGAGAGAGGTATTACAGAGCCTACTCCTACAT
>CAVHKR010000232.1:0-2216 GCA_963636615.1 Acutalibacteraceae bacterium
GTCTATAGAGTGAATAAGTGATGCATACGGAACAACCATCTTTATCTTGTTAGATTGAAGATGCCCTATAAAGTGCCACTCTATATCTGCCGGAAGAACCTTAACCTTTTGCGCCAACTCCTGCGGCCTGTTCTCTCCAAACATCCTCTGCCCCATATTATAAGCCTCCATTA
Organism: Acutalibacteraceae bacterium; assembly: GCA_963636615.1. Classification (GTDB taxonomy): domain Bacteria; phylum Bacteroidota; class Bacteroidia; order Bacteroidales; family UBA932; genus Egerieousia. Next base: position 174 of record CAVHKR010000232.1, read on the forward strand.
TTTCATCGGGAGAGTGGAATTTTGAAACTGCCACCAACTTGCACGTTGATGGCAGCCCCTCTGTTATATTTTCTATCTCTTTACAAATACTCATTATAGATTACCTCTTTCTATTTCTCTGTTGTTGCTGCATAGCCTGCTGTTGTTTGTACATCTCATCTAATCTCTGCTGGAACTTGGATTTTGGCTTTGCCTTGGCATTGGCAGCCTTGGCCTGCAATTGTGCAAGCAACTTTTTCTCATCAATAAAGTACCTTCTTATTGTAAGTGTCATTAACAAAGTAATGATATTCGAAAGCATGTAGTAGTAAGACAAGCCGCTGGAGAAATTATTACACAGCATGGTAAAGAAGATAGGCATAAAGTAGAGCTGCATTCCCTTCATCCCGGCCATTTGAGAACCGGACGGCATCTGGTCTAAAGACATCCTTGCATAGAAATACATAGAGACACCCATAAGCAGCGCAAACAGGCTCACATGATCTCCGTACAACGGAATACTAAAAGGCAGATCCAAAATAGAATCATACGCGCTCAGGTCTTTACACCACAAGAACCCCTGCTGTCTCAACTCAAACGACGCAGGGAAGAATTTGAACATTGCAAACAGAATAGGGAACTGAAGCAACATAGGCAGACATCCCCCAAACATGCTCACTCCAGTCTTCTTGTAAAGCGCCATTGTCTCTTGCTGCTTCTTTAGGGCATCCTCCTTCCTTGGATATTTGGCATTTATCCTCTCCAACTCCGGTTTAAGCACCTTCATCTTTGCCGACGACATATAAGACTTAAAGGTAAGAGGTGAGATAATCAGCTTTATGGCTATGGTCATAAGCAGAATTATAAGACCGTAGCTTGAGATAAACCTGCTGAGATAGTCAAAGAAGTTAATGATAAAGACCCTGTTAATCCATCCTATAAGCCACCCTCCGAGCGGTACAATCTTCTCAAAACCATAATCATAGCTTTTAAGTATCTTATAAAGATTTGGACCGTAGTAAAACTTGAATGAAATATTGTTAACACTCTCTGCCCCATACGGAAACTCCATATTGGCACTGCAGGCCATAAGATTTTTTGAAACATCCTCTTTTGGATAAACCTTATATCTTAATCTTCCCGATGTAAAATTATCAGGAGCAACCATTATAGCAGAAAAGAACTGCTGCTGAAAAGCAAACCACTCCAATTTTGTAGGAACAGTTGTCTCCGCACTCTCCTTTCTAAGCCCAAGATCCTCTACTGATTTCTCATTAGGGAATTTATATACCACTGTAGAATAATTCTTCTCATTGTCATACCCTCTCTCCAACCTTGGAATATCCATAGTCCACGCCACGCCAAGCTGAGATACATTTCTCGATATATACCTCTCCATTCCAACCATCTTTACATCTAAATCTAAAAGATAGCTGTTTGTAGGAAGTGTATAACTATAATCCACATACGCATTCTCCGCAAAAGCGAGTCTCATTACAAGAGTTGTATCCGATTTTAACACAGGGGTAAATGTAAAATCAGATGTATTTATCTGTTGGTCTGTAAAAAAGTCTATGTTAAAATTGCTCGAGTTTCTCTTCATGAGGTATAAATCAAGGCTGTCATATGTATAATACCCCTTTATCTTTACATCATATGCCTGTGCACCCTTTGTTGTGAATGTAACGGCAATCCTCTCATTCTCCAGTGTGAAAAATTCAGGAGCCTTGTTACTTGCAATCTCCAATAGAGAATCCTTATATGCTGGAACAGAAAGCGCAGGCACTGTATCTGCTCTTCCATTCAGACTATCTAAATCCAAAGCCGAAGAATCAATTATAGGTGCATTCTTCATCGCCTCCGCTTTAGCTATAGAATCCGCAATAAACTGTTCTCTCTGCTGTCTTTCAAAAACTCTTGTATTGTACCAACTGAACCCAATAAGTATCAGTCCTATAAGCACAAAACCTGCAATAGTATTTTTATTCATCTGTTAAATCTAATCTGCGTTTATTCAAACTGTTGGTCAATAATCTTTATCTTATCCTCTATAAGATCCAATTC
>CAVHKR010000233.1:0-2167 GCA_963636615.1 Acutalibacteraceae bacterium
GAACCGGATCTGTTCAGCTTTGCTGGGGCGTTGGAAGAATCTGGAAGATCAGACACGGCAGAGAGGAATCTCTGTGAAGTATCTTTTGAGGAGCTTGCAAAGGAGGCGGCAGCTGCCAAAGAGGTTTCATTAAAAATCCATGAATCTGTACTTTATATTGGAACAGCAGGGAAATATGCACAGGTGCAGCAGTTTAAAGATGCAGCGTTGTTACTGGCAGATGACAGGATTACTAAAACAGGGTACAACCTAAAAGAATACATCAAGATATTGCGAGACCACAGCTTGGAGCTTAACGGCATGCTGTGCGATATAGAACTCATGCACTATGTCCTTCAGCCCGAAAGAGCCCACAAAGAGGAGATTCTGTTTAAGACATACCTTAACATAGATATAGAACCGCTTCCCGATGCAGAGAGACTGCATACAGTTGTATTACTTCTTACAGAGCTGCGCAAACAGCTTGCGTTAGAGTTGGAGAAGACCGGTCAGGCAGAATTGTACACAAAGATAGAGGCACCGTTAATTCCCGTATTGGCAGATATGGAGTACACAGGGGTAAAGATAGATACAGAGCATTTGTCAGGATACAGCAGGGAGCTTACGGCTGAGCTGCTTAAGATAGAGGACCAGGCACGACTTGTGGCAGATGACATGTTCCTTAATCTATCATCCCCAAAACAGGTAGGTCAGCTGCTGTACGAGAAACTGAAGCTCAGTCCAAAAGCAAAAAAAAACGTATCGGGACATTACAGCACAGATGAAAAGACATTAATGGAATTGGAGGGGCGCCATCCCATTATAAATATGATTCTCGAATACAGAAGTCTTAAAAAGCTCATATCATCATATACAGACAATATTCCATTGCTTATATCTCCAAAAGATGGCAAGGTGCATACTACATTCAATCAAGCACTTACATCAACAGGTAGGTTGAGCTCAACAAATCCCAACCTTCAGAACATTCCGGTTAGGACAAGCAGGGGTAAGGAGATAAGAAAGGCCTTTGTATCGCAGTTTGACGGAGGCAAGATACTCTCGGCAGACTACTCGCAGATAGAATTGCGGCTTATGGCACATATGAGCAACGACCCACACCTTGTTGATGCCTTTAACAAAGGGAAGGATATTCACACTGCAACAGCAGCAAAGATATTCGGGGTACCTGAGGAGGAGGTAACACGAGAACAGCGGAGCAGGGCTAAGGTGGCAAACTTTGGAATAATCTACGGAATATCCTCTTTTGGACTTTCGCAGAGACTTGGCATGAGCAGAACCGCCTCCAAGGAGCTGATAGAGGAGTACTTCCGCAACTACCCAAAGGTAAAGGAGTATATGGAGAACATGATAGGGAGAGGAAAAGAGGATGGTTATGTAGAGACAATCTACGGACGTAAACGTTTTCTTCCCGATATAAACTCCCGTAACGCCACCGTTAGGGGCTATAACGAGAGGAATGCCATAAACGCACCACTGCAGGGGAGTGCGGCAGATATAATAAAAGCCGCAATGATAAACGTTCACCGCTGCATAAAACAGATGAACCTCAGGAGCAAGATGATTCTTCAGGTTCATGATGAGCTTGTATTTGATGTTGTACAGGATGAGGTAGAGATCTTAAAAACAATGGTAACCAAGCAGATGGAGAGTGTTATAAAGTTGCATGTACCACTTGTGGCCGAAGCCGGAGTTGGAGACAACTGGTTGGAGGCACATTAATATTTAACAATTAACGATTTGCAGTTAAGGATTTTCCAATGAAAGATAATGGTGTAGAGATATCGGACGAAGAGCTTGTAAAACGAGCAGTTGATGGTGGAGATCAGACAGCCTATACCATTTTGCACACGCGATACAAAGCTCAGTTAGAGGCGTTTGTGCGGGAGATGCTTGCCTCCTGCGCAGAAGATAGCGCAGACATTACCCAGATAGCACTGTATAAGGCCTTCAGCAGTTTGGAGATGTATAACCCCTCCTATAAATTTTCAACATGGCTGTACAACATTGCCAAAAACACTGTAATAGACAGCCTTAGAAAGCAGAAAGCAAATATTGAACATGGCTTTTACGGAGTCTCAAAATCTCCGGAGGATGAATATATAAGCATGCAGTCTTTCTCAGAGATAATCAACAGGATAGACTCTTTAGATCCCAAATACAGGGA
>CAVHKR010000234.1:0-2104 GCA_963636615.1 Acutalibacteraceae bacterium
CTAATAATGTATCAAACAAATGTAAACAAGTCTGTAAGTAGCAACCTGAAAAATTCAACTACAACAAGGTATGGTATTGGGGTAGATTTTTCGCTTCCCGGAGACAGATTTATCTCTATAGAAGCATACAGCGACTATAACAAATCAGGATTCTCCAACTCCCCTGATTACTATGGCTACTATGTACATACATATAATGTCGGTTACGGAGTAACCCCGGTTTCCGGTTCAAAGCCAAATGTAGATTTCACTGCTTCTCCTAAACAAACAGCAATAGTATATGCAAGCGCAGGCACAACAGGGAACGATGCATATTCTCTTAACAGAGGGATTGAATTTTCAATGGATTTGGGACGCATTAAAGCTCTTAACACATCATTCTACTTAACCGGAGCGTATATGGAGTCTAAACTATGGAACAATTCACCTGTATATTCCAATCCTGTTGGCGGGAAGCTGTATCTTGGGACAACAGATACCCCTCAGTTTAAAATGCATTATGAAGGGGGTAGAAGTAAAGATATAAGCAGAAGGTTTTTAACTACTTTAAGAGTCGTTTATAATATTCCGGCTCTGAGATTGGTAGCATCAGCGGCAGCTCAAATGATATGGCATACATATACCAAAACAACCAATGAAGATAAAATCCCTTTGGGATATTTTAAATTTATTGATGATGGCAAAGGAAATCTTATAAAGCAATACACTACCATTACGCCAACAATGCTTGCCGACAAAGATTATAGAATAGATGGTGTACTCTTAAGAGATCAGATAAGTCTGGCTACAGACAAAAGAGCTACAATAAACCCACCCCTTTTTCTATTTAATTTAAGGCTTACAAAAGAGTTAGGCAGATATACCGGATTCTCTTTCTACGCCAACAATGCAACATATTACCAACCATGGCAACACTCTAACATTAATAATACACTTTCAGAAAGAAATCCAAATATTGAATTTGGACTGGAATTATTTATAAAATTATAATATCATGAAAAATAAATATATATACATATTATTCCTGCTCCTATCCACTATCGGGTGCGTTAAAGAGGGAGAAGAGGCTGTACCGGTAGAGAGTATTACGGTAAATGTAAAGTACCCCAAAAACATCTTTAATAATGATGTCTCTCCCGTCTATGCAAATATTATTGTTTCGCTAAAGTCCATCGCTAGAGAATATACTACAATCACCGATGGGAATGGGAGGGCCGTTTTTAATAATATTATTCCCGATATATACACATTCTCTACTTCATATTTATTACAGGAAAATGAAATCAAAAGCCTCATCAATAAGCCTGCCAAAGGCATAGATGTAATAGCTAAAGGCATTCTCCCAGATATTCAAGTGACTTATAATAATTTAGAATATGATATTACATTGGATGTGGGAAAATCATCTGATATTTTAATTAGTAAAATCTATTTTACCGGTACCAAATATTCTGTAAATGGGGTCCTCAACAAATATGGAGCCGGCAATACTGCATACGATGCCTATATAGAACTGTTTAATAATGGGGAAGATTCTGTTTCCACTAAAAACATGTATTTAGCGTCACTAGACACCGATAGCAGTAACCCATTCAGTGCTCAAAAAGATAACTTTGTGTTTGCTAAGGATATATACAAGATTCCCGATATTAAAATTGCCTCCGGAGAGAGTATTGTAATAGCAAGAATGGCCAGAAATCATAAAGAGGTTATTCCTCCTGTTCCCTCATCAATAGATCTTTCTACCGCAGATTTTGAGACTAAAGGTGTAAAGGATGCTCAAAACCCAAATGTCCCTGAATTACCATATATATATCACATGCTCCCAACATTGGATTATCTGCATTTTACCACAAAGGGAGGCTTTACCTACATTATTTTCATTACGGAGGAGAACCCTGCCGATTGGCCTAAACAGCCAACAAAACCATCCAAACCTACCCTCAATCTTCATATTCAGATCCCGGTTGAATCAATAATTGATGGCGTAGATGTTTTAACATACTCAGCATCCCCTGATAGAACAAAAAAGAGATTACCAAATAGCATAGATGCATCATATCTTATGCTTCCTACAGAGTATAAAGATGGTTACGGTACCGTA
>CAVHKR010000235.1:0-2093 GCA_963636615.1 Acutalibacteraceae bacterium
ACATCATACAGAGACCTGCCCATATTGTGCAACCAGTGGGCTAATGTTGTAAGGTGGGAGATGAGGACAAGGCTCTTTTTGAGAACGGCAGAGTTCTTGTGGCAGGAGGGGCATACGGCTCACGCAACAATGCAGGAGGCAGAGGCAGAGGCTGTGAAAATGGTTAATGTTTATGCGGAGTTTGCAAGAAAATATATGGCTGTTCCTGTTGTTGTAGGACACAAGTCGGAGAGCGAGAGGTTTGCAGGAGCTGTTGATACGCTCTGCATAGAGGCAATGATGCAGGATGGAAAGGCTCTCCAAGCAGGTACGTCACATTTTCTCGGGCAGAATTTTGCAAAGGCATTTGATGTTAAGTTTACAAACAAAGAGGGTGTTTCAGATTATGTATGGGCAACATCGTGGGGTGTATCTACCCGTTTGATGGGTGCTCTTATAATGGCTCACGGAGATGACCACGGTTTGGTTCTTCCGCCTACTCTGGCGCCTATTCATGTTGTAATGGTTCCTATCTTTAAGATGGAGGAGGAGAGAAAGGCGATAGTGGCCAAGATGGAGCAGATAAAGAGAGAATTGGAGGCTCTTGGCTTAACGGCAAGGATAGATGACAGGGATAATTATCGCAGCGGTTTCAAATTTGCAGAGTGGGAGCTTAAAGGGGTTCCTGTCAGATTGGCAATAGGGCCAAGAGACCTGGAGAACGATACTGTTGAGGTTGCCCGTAGGGATACCATGACAAAGGAGGTAAGGCAGGAGAGCGGCTTGGCTGAATATTTAAAAGGCCTGATGGATGTAATACAGGAGAATATCTACAACAAAGCCCTTGAATTTAGAAACAGGAATGTATTTAAGGTTGATACTTGGGAGGAGTTTAAAGAGAGGATAGAGCAGGGAGGTTTTCTACTTTGCCACTGGGATGGAACAACTGAGACAGAGGAGAAGATAAAGGAGATTACAAAGGCTACAATAAGGTGCATTCCTACAGACAGTTTTGTTGTTGAGGAGGAAGGAAGATGTGTTTTCAGCGGAAAACCTTCGCATAGAAGAGTTATATTTGCCCGGTCATATTGATGTGGGTTGGGCAATATAATTTTTATTTTTATATTGCATACAAATAATTAACGAGATATTTATAGGAAATTATGGAAGCAGATCCCTCGCCGCAACAGAAGATTTTTGCGGCATTGAATCAGAAAGCCAGAATCAAGGTTCAGGTTAACGAAGTGGCATTGGACATCTTTAATCAGCTTAAAGATGTGCTTAGCGAGATGAGCAATGATCTTAACGATCTCCTTGAGGGGGAGAATGAGAGGAAAGTGAGATTGGAGTATCGGGACAGAGGTAAATATGAGGCAGAACTCAAGTTTGCAGATGATGTTTTGGTCTTTAGTCTGCATACAGATGTTTTCCAGTTCGACAGAGACCATGCAATATGGAAGAATCCGTATGTTAAGGCAAACTCCTTTAATTCGTATTGTGGAGTGATTAATGTCTACAACTTCTTGGCTGACTCTCTAAAGTTTAACAGAGGTGAGGATGTTGGGTATCTTGTGGCAAGGCTGTTTGTAAACAGGGACAAGTATTTCTTTGTAGAGGGAAAACGCCAGTTAAGGCAGAAAACCTCTAACTTTGGTAAGGAGATGTTGGTTAGGGAGGAGTTGGTAAGTTTTGTTGAGCAGGCAATGCTCTATTCATTGGAGTTCGATCTGTTGGTTCCTCCGTACGACTTGGTGAAAATGGCTACAGTAGAGCAGATTAACACCAAGATAGAGAGCACTAAGATGCGTACCGGCAAGCGATTGGGCTATAAGTATAACTCAGACGACGTATTATCTGAATAGTATGAGATTAAAAGGATATCTTCCGTTTCTTTTTGTCATTTTTTGCACCATTTTCTTTCAGGCAACAGCTTTTGCCCAGAAGAAGGACAAAAAGAGCACAGAAAAAGAGATAAAAGAGGTGGTTACAGGGCTCGATGCCGCACAGGAGTTAGCCAGACAGATAGGCGCTCAGTTTGATGTGCCGGTTATCAATTATGAGCCTGTTGCAAAACCGAAGTTTTGGAAAAGGGGGGTTCTTACACAGCTGGGATT
>CAVHKR010000236.1:0-2061 GCA_963636615.1 Acutalibacteraceae bacterium
CCTTAATATAGACAAACGTGGGTTGGATTTCATGGATAACAAACTGCTTTCAACAATTATAGATAAATTTAAAGGGGGACCTGTTGGATTAAACACAATAGCTACGGCTATAGGAGAGGATTCTGGAACTGTAGAAGAGGTTTATGAACCGTTCCTTATTAAGGAGGGGTTCATACAGAGAACACCACGAGGAAGAGAGGTCACAGAATTAGCATATAAGCATTTAGGAATATCACATAATAAAGAGAATACACTATTTTAACTAATTTTACCTATGATTAAAAAATTTTTTTTTAAAACTGTTCTTTGCATATCATTGTTCTCAATGGTTTATACTCCGGCGGATTCCTGTACCTCTGCAATTATTACAGGTAAAGTAAATAAGGATGGTAAACCTGTAATGTGGAAACACAGAGATACCGGAGAAGAAAACAACAGAATAGAATATTTTAAAGGGCCTAAATACAATTTTTACGCTTTAGTTAATTCTCCGTTGGTAATAAAGGGCGGCAGAAGATCTTTAGAGGCTTGGAGTGGTTCAAACGAGGTTGGTTTCTGTATAATGAATACAGCATCTTATAATCTAAAAAATGATACAATTACTGCTTCTAAAATGGATAATGAGGGTACACTTATGTTTAAAGCTCTTGGTAGATGTAAGAATCTCTCTGATTTTGAAAAATTGCTTGATACCCTTAAAAGGCCTATGGGGGTTGAAACAAATTTCGGTGTTATAGACAGTGATGGTGGGGCAGCTTATTATGAGGTAAATAATGCAAGCTGGACAAAAATAGATGTTAATGATCCAAAGATAGCTCCGCAGGGATATTTAGTATATACAAACCACTCATATACTGGAAGAAAGGATGAGGGAATGGGATATATTAGATACACAACAGCGGATAATATTATAAAAAAGAGGATTGCAAGGGGTGGAGATGTAACTCCACGTTGGATTTTGGATAATCTTTCACGCTCTTTCTATCATTCTCTTTTAGATATTGATTTAAAGGAGGAGACTCTAAAAGGTAATACTTTAGAATGGTTTATAGATCAAGACTTTATACCTCGTAGAATAAGTACTGCTGTAGTCATTTTTCATGGTAGCGAGAATCCTTTGATGTGGACAGTTTTAGGTTATCCACCTGCAGCTGTTGCTGTACCATTGTGTGTAAAAGCAGGTGAGGGTGGTATTCCTGCATTTATGAGATCTGCTATTCAGGTTCCCAATGATATAAAGGATGGTTTTGATAAAAATGATAAAAGATTAAATGCCGCTATATGTGATCTCTCTTTACAGGCAAAACGTGATATTTTTCCTGTAACAAGAGGAAATGGTAATAAATATTTTAATTATTCCCTTTTATGGAACAGAGAAAATACAGGATGGATTCAGCGAATAAAACCTGTTGAAGATTACATATTCAGTGAAGCAGAAAAGATAGATTGGACTAAAAAGGGAGACAACCATGCAGAATATTATTCTGCCGTATGGGAGAGGGTAAAAGAGTTGTATAAATAAAACTTTTTTATATAAGTTTAACAAACAGGATGGTCATTGGCCATCCTGTTTGGTTTATTCTATCTTCAGATCTTGTATAGAGAGGTTGTTGCCATCAGAATAACCGTCAGCTACAATCTTTACCGCTTTAATAGCTTTTAAAGGTTTTATTACAGCAATATTATCTTTAAAATCATCACCTCTTTCAAAGTCGGTACCATTGTATGAATACTCAACATGCCCATCTGTGAGTCCATACACCGTTATGTTAGGAATACCAACCTCAACAGTTATTTTTGAACACTTAACAGGCTCTGTAAAATTATATAAGACCCAATCTCCACTCTCTATACTCCTTTTACTTCTTGAATATGTATTAAAGTTATAATCTTCTGCATTAGACAGAGGAAATCTTGGGTTAGCCTCATAGCTTGCGGTAACTTGTACCTTTGGTTCAAGATACTCTGTTGTAAGGTTTGATGCCTTTACCGTAATACTCTTTAAAATATCTTTATAAAATGATGCAAATCTAAAATCCTGTGGCCGGTATGTTACAATAT
>CAVHKR010000237.1:0-2043 GCA_963636615.1 Acutalibacteraceae bacterium
CCGGAGACACTTTTATGAGTGAATATATGATAAATGGGATTCCCCGGTTTATACTTTTAGACAAAGAAGGAAGAATTATATCGGCAGATATGACTCGCCCCTCCAATTCAGAAACTATAACAAAACTGGATCAATTACTCAACTGATTTATTAACTAACTTTTCTATCCTATGTGTAAAAAACCAATTAAACCAAAAAGATGCAAGAGGTTGAAAACAGTTTTTTTAGGAACACTTCTTTGTATCAATTTATGTGGGGCTATAGCCTATGCATCTACAATGGAAAACATTGAAAAAAATCAGCAAAATGCAGAAATTACTATTTACGGAGTAGTAACCGACGGCAATAACGAGCCGTTGGCAGGAGCTTCTGTATTGATAAAAGGAACACGTACCGGCACATTTACAGATATAGACGGGCGTTTTCAACTAAAGATAAACAGAGGGGCTGTTTTAGTAGTTTCATTCACCGGTATGATATCAAAAGAGGTGGTAGTTAAGGATGAGAAACAAAAACTTCTTATTCAGCTGGACACCGATACGGAGATGCTGAGTGAAATATTAGTGACCGGATACCAGACATTATCTAAAGAACGCTCTACAGGGGCATTCTCTAAAGTCTCTACAGAGTATTTAGAGTTGAAGCGTATGGATAATCTCTCATCTATGCTCCAAGGGGCTGTAGCCGGATATGTGAATGGACAGATTCGTGGTATCACAACCATGAATGCTGTAGCAAACCCTATGGTTGTGATTGACGGATTCCCAGTGGAAAACACAACACTAAACAAGATAGGGCAGACATCAGAGAGTATGCCGGACCTAAATCCGGAAGATATAGAGAGTATTACAATACTTAAAGATGCTGCTGCCGCCTCCATTTATGGTGCACGTGCAGCTAATGGAGTAATTGTGATTACCACCAAAAAAGCCAAAGAGGGCAAAACGCAGGTGAGCTTCTCCTCTACTCTTACAATACATCCATATTCTTACTATAAGAGGAACAAAACCAATGCAGCCGATATCATAGCAATGGAGCGCGAATGGGCAAATTCCGCACTAAGCACGCCTGAGGCCGCTGCAATACAGGCAGACGACCTGCGTGAAAACGGAGCATACCCGAGTTTGGGAGTTAACACCCTGTTAGACATGTACACAGGGAAAATAGATATGGCCCAAGGCGAGCAGATACTGAACCGATTAGCTAACCTTGGGTACCGGTATTATAAACAAGCTGAAAGATATGGCAAACGTAACTCATTCTACCAGCAATATAACCTGAGAGTAGGGAAAACTTCAGATTTCAACTCTTTTAATTTCTCTACCACATATTGGGACAATAAGTATGAGGATATACACCACCATGACTATAAATTGGGCATTAATATTACAAATTCTTTACAGATAACCAACTGGTTGCACTTTGATACAGGGGTTTATCTAAAATACGGAAAAGAGAAGAACCAGTCATACGACCTTTTCAACCCCGGATTCTCATTTATGCCTTATGATTCGTTGGTAAATACAGATGGAAGTTATTTTATAGCTCCTGCGCAAAGCGACAAGTTCCGCAGAGACCTTGTAGAACAATACGGGCTTTACTCAGAGGATCTTGTGCCTATGGATGAATTGAATTACGCTCTAAATTCTACAAAAAATTTTGAGACGCGCACCTATGCAAAACTTCAATTCAATTTAGCATCATGGCTGAATTATAACGTGATGTTCCAATACGAAACCAATGATTCAGATTATGAGTCACTGAATGAGAAGGAGTCGAACTATATGCGCACCCGCATCAACGACTTCACCGATTTGTCCCCTTGGTTCAATACACTGGTGTACAATCTGCCTAATGGAGATTCATTTAATACAATAAACAGCAGTAAACGCAGTTACAACTTCCGTCAGCAGTTAAGCCTTAACAAGACATTCAACAGAAAGCATAATATAGCATGGATTTTAGGGCAGGAGCTTCGTCACTCGTTGATTAATTTTGATGAGAATACTCTCTACGGATATGACCCGGAGCTAAAGATTTGGG
>CAVHKR010000238.1:0-2035 GCA_963636615.1 Acutalibacteraceae bacterium
TAACCTGTATATGTTCTGTGGTCTCCGAATTTAGCCTTTATAGCCTCTCTTCTTGCTCTCGAAAGGCTGTCTGAACAGGTAATACTTTCCTGTTTTGTCATACAGGCTGCACTAAGAGGGCTGCCTGTAAAAAGGCTGTCAATGGCAAAGATGACTATCAGCAGGCTTCTGTTAAAAATAGATAATTTCATGCGTATAGCCCTCCTCGTTTATACAAAAAAGCATATATCCCATTTTCTGAATATTGGCACATTCAAAGTATATTATTCCATCGTTAAACTTATCCTCTGCTTCAAATTGGTGATCATGTCCGTTTACACAAAACTGAAGGCCGGGGAACTGTTTTATTCCATATTGGAAAACCTTTGCGGCATTTATGTTAAACTGGTCAGAAAATGGAGCTGCATGCATTGCTATAACTGTCTTTTCGGCCTCTTTGGGGTAGTTGATTATCTGGCTTTCAACAAAATCGAAATCGGGAACGGGAACATCATGCCCAAACTCAAGAGCGTTTGTATTAAGGCATATAAATCTAACATTGCCGGCTGTAAAGGCAAAGTTGAACTCTCCAAAAATCTTTCTAAAGTTAAGCTCTCCCGATGCTAAACAGTCGTGGTTCCCAATAAGACATACGTATGGAACTTTAAGGTTGTTAAGTATATCCCTCTGCCATTCAAATTCGTTGCGCATTCCAAAGTCAGAAATATCTCCCACATGCAGCACAAAGTCTATGTCATCTCTGTCGTTTATGTTGTCTACGGCCATCTGTGTTTCGTCGTACCAACGCTGGGTATCGCTTATAACGGCAAATGTGATCTCTCTTTTCACCGAGCAGAGCTTCTCTATCTTTGCTATATTTTTTGCATTTATATCTTTCTCCCCCTTTACTCTTGTATCATACGGGTGGTATTCTACACATGAAGCCAATATACAACAGATGCAGATATACATAACGAGTTGTTTGTAGAATCTGCATAGGCAATATGTCTTATTATTGTGATAATGAAGCATGTTGATTTTCTAAAAATTCTGTTGCAAAAGTATTGGTTTAGATTATAACATTTTTGGTCTGGAAGTGTTCATCAATGTTCTAAAAGTACTTAATTTACATCTCTAAAGGGTATGTTGCTTAATATAATGTTCCAAAACGCATTTTAATATGCAATATTGCCGTTGCTTAAAAAATAGGATTTGTATATATAAATTTAAAACTGTACCTTTGTGGTCTGTAAGAAACATCGCGGAGTAGAGCAGTTGGTAGCTCGTCGGGCTCATAACCCGGAGGTCGTAGGTTCGAGTCCTGCCTCCGCTACTAAGAGGGCTTCAGACAATGTCTGAGGCTTTTTTGCTTTATATACACTGTAAACTCTCAGCAAAAAATAGGTATCTTTGCGGAGATATTTTCATTAATCGCAATAGTGGTACTAATGGATAATAAAAAGATAATAATAGCAATAGACGGCTATTCTTCAACAGGGAAGAGCAGTTTTGCAAAACTGATAGCAGCCCGATTGGGATATGTGTATGTAGATACAGGTGCTTTGTACAGAGCCGTAACATTTTTTGCCTGGACCAATGGATTTATAGATAGCAGGAACAGGGTAGACAGAGCAGGGCTTAAAAAGAATCTCAATAACATAAAAATATATTTTAGGACAGGGGAGGATGGCAGGTCGGATGTTTACCTTAATGGAAACAATTTAAGGGACTCTATAAGGACAATGGAGATTTCAAAAAGGGTAAGCGTTATTGCCGCTTTGCCATTTGTACGGGAATATGTAGATGATATTTTGCGCAGATATGGTGTTGAAAAGGGGGTTGTGATGGATGGCAGAGATATTGGTACGGCAGTATTTCCTAATGCAGAACTTAAGATCTTTATGACAGCTTCCCCTAAGGTAAGAGCCAAACGCAGGTTTAATGAGCTTAAAGAGAGCGGACGAGAAGAGAGCATGGAGGAGATTCTTGAGAATCTGAGGGAGCGTGACCGTTTGGATGAGAACCGTGAGATGAATCCACTTACAAGAGCCAAGGA
>CAVHKR010000239.1:0-2016 GCA_963636615.1 Acutalibacteraceae bacterium
TCTCAAGCATTTGGGGTACAAGGCTGTCCTTCTGGCAATGGGTAATCTGTATGCCTCCTGTTACGCTCCCGTAGGCTTGTCTGTAACCCTTGCGCTGTCTAACAGATTTGTAGCAGAAAATATTGTGGAGCTCTGGACAGGGATGCTTGCTGCGGCAAAAGAGCACAAGATAAGGAATCTCTCGTTAGACCTTACCGCCTCCATTAACGGCCTCTCCATCTGTATGTCTGCCATTGGTGAGCAGGAGGCTGATATAGTAAAGTCTTTCCATGCTCCATGCAGCAGCTCTCTTTTATGTCTTACAGGCAATGTAGGGGCAGCTTATATGGGGTTGCATGTGCTCGAAAGAGAAAAGATTGCATTCAACAAGATTCCTCCGGAGAGAATAGCCGAATACAGCCAGCCAGATTTAAGCAGATACAAATATATTCTTTCTCAATATCTTAGTCCCGATATTAACCCAAAGACACTGGAGCAGTTTAGGGAGGTCTCTTTGTGGCCTGCCGGGGGGATATTCATTACCAAAGGGCTTGCCGCAGCTGTTAAGGAGCTGTGCCAAAAATACGGATTTGGAGCAAGAGTGTATCTGGAGAAGATTCCTATTGCAATGCAGACCTTTGATTTTGCCAAGGAGATTGGTGTAGATGCCACAACAGCAGCCCTCAACGGGGGAGATGATTACAAGTTTCTGTTTGTTGTTCCGCTAAGCGAGCATGAGAGGTTTCACAAGGAGTTTCCCAATGTAGATATAATAGGTCACTTTACTGCAAGCGATGCCGGTGAATACCTTGTTACTCCAGAGGGGACTACCCTCGAACTCCGCGCCCAAGGGTGGTAGAAATAGCGGAGATGCTGCAGTTGATGTTGTCTTCAATATCAATCATGGCATTTATGAAATGGACTGATTCGTATGAGGAGAGATCTTTGGGTCTTATACTTACGGGCTTTATGATGCCGGCATCTAACAATGCTTGGCGTTTGGTGCCGGGCAACAAACATTCTTTTGGGGTGAAATACTCCTTGCCCTGTTTGAACACAAGGTTTGTGTAGGAGGAATCTGTTATGAATCCGTCCTTTACAATAATAATTATCTCATTGCAACTTGAAGCAGCTTGTAGAGCATTGAGACGGCTCCTGTCTGCATATTTGAATGAGTACTCTATATTGTTATCTGCAACCAATTCAACGGTTTCTATCCTGCGTAAGCTGTACGGGGTAAATTCTATCTTTTCTATCTTATTGGAATACAGAACTCTGCACTTATACAATCCGTTTGTACAATTAGAAGGGACAGCATCCTTTACCATAGCAAAATCCATTTGAGACATTCCAAAGGCTGCAAGTGTTCTTGCCACACGTGCCTTATGGTATTCAAGGCTGTAAAGTACCCCGTCCCTTAGCTTTATTACCTCTGTAAACAACATGTTGTTAATATTTTTTCCCTACATACGGCAGATAGATCTTCTCCATTACCTCATTGTATTCTGCCTGCGGCTCGCTCAATACGGTTATTCCCCCACCGCTTCTAAAGTATTTCCGGCCGTTCCGTTCCTCAATAAAACGTATCATTACCGCACTGTCTAAGCTATGGCCGTCAAAGTACCCGAATATACCTGTATAATACCCTCTTGGAATAACCTCCGCCTGCTTTATTATCTTAACGGTAGAGGTCTTTGGCGCTCCGCATACTGAGCCTGCCGGAAGCAATGCTAACAGAATATCTCCTAATCTGTTAAGATAGTCACTTGGCAACTGACCGCTGATTTTGGAGCTTACTTGGAGAATATCCCTCTCTTTTGTACAGATGCGGTCTATGTAGCGAAACTTGTCTATCTGTATATCAGTTGCGACTATTCCAAGGTCGTTGCGGAGCAGGTCTACGACAGTATTGTGTTCTCTTGTCTCCTTCTCATTGCCAAGGATTATCTCTGCAGCATTCGGGATCTTGGCATCAATTGTACCTTTCATTGGGTTTGTAGAGATAATGCCATTACTTATTCTCACAAATATCTCAGG
>CAVHKR010000240.1:0-2016 GCA_963636615.1 Acutalibacteraceae bacterium
TGCAGAAGCAAAATTCATTTTGATTATGCCGAGGCGTAGTGATTGTAGACGAAGTTTAAAATAGAAATAAAGTCTATATCAGATTTGCTGGCTTTTGAGAAGTTATAGTCACTCGCACTCATATTTTCCAGCCACTTTTTTGCATCAAAATAGAGTTATAAAAATCTTAATTCGCTATCTTTGCAGCTATAGAAAATAGTTTCACATGAGCAAAAAAGAGATACCAGACGATTCTACAGAGATTTTTGACGGAGATACAGAGGAGATCAATGCCAATAAAGGTGTAAGCAGTACTGAGGATAAGGAGACGGAGCTTGAAAAGGAGGTTCCGGTTGAGGAGAGCGAGTTAGATACCAATGTTGGCAAATACAGAAAGCTGATATTAGATGGGGAGAACAAGTACCGCCTTACCGGTATGTTTAAGGAGTGGTTCCTGGATTATGCCTCATATGTAATTCTGGAGAGGGCTGTTCCTCACATTACAGACGGGCTTAAGCCTGTGCAAAGACGTATTCTCCATGCAATGAAGAATATAGATGACGGAAGATATAACAAGGTGGCCAATATAATTGGTCAGACCATGATGTATCACCCTCATGGAGATGCCTCTATAGGTGATGCTTTGGTACAGCTGGGACAAAAGGATCTGCTCATAGACTGTCAGGGAAACTGGGGTAATATCCTTACAGGAGACGGAGCTGCTGCACCACGTTATATTGAGGCGCGGTTGAGCAAGTTTGCCCTGGATGTTGCATTCAATCCAAAGACAACCGAATGGATGAACTCGTACGACGGACGTAATCTTGAACCGGTGAACCTGCCTGTAAAGTTTCCTTTGCTGCTTGCACAAGGTGTTGAGGGCATTGCAGTTGGGTTGGCATCAAAGATTCTGCCGCACAATTTTAACGAACTTATAGACGCTGCTGTATCTTATCTCAAAGGGGAGAATTTTGAACTTTATCCCGATTTTCCTACCGGCGGACTTATAGACTGCTCAAAATATAACAGGGGCATTCGCGGTGGTGTGCTCAAGGTGCGGGCAAGAATTGCCAAAACTGATAAAAAAACTCTGGTAATCACAGATATACCATACGGGAAGAATACTACAACCCTTATAGACACAATCATAAAGGCCAACGAAAAGGGGAAGATTAAGATTAAAAAGGTAGATGACAACACAGCCGCCACTGCCGAGATTGTGATTCATTTAGCCAATGATATATCTCCCGATAAAACGATTGATGCCCTGTACGCATTTACAGACTGTGAGGTGAATATCTCTCCAAACTCCTGCGTAATTATGGACAAGCACCCGCATTTTGTTGGGGTAGATGATATTCTGCGCTTCTCTGTAGACCATACAAAGTATCTGCTGAGCAGAGAGCTTGAGATAAGGTTAGATGAACTAAGCGACAGCTGGCACTATCTCTCGTTGGAGAAGTTGTTCTTTGAGAACAAGAAGTACAGGATTTTAGAACAGGAGGCCAAGAACTGGGAGGCTCAGCTACAACAGGTATTTGAAGAGATGCTTGAGTATCAGAATCTTCTAAAGAGGCCTATCTTAATGGATGACATTGTAAAATTAGTAGAGAAGCCTGTAAGGAAAATCTCCAAGTTTGATGCAAAGGTATTGGATGAAAAGATAAAAGGTATTGAAGATGAGATGAGTGAGGTCAACTACAATATTGCGCATCTTACAGACTATACCATTGCTTATTTCTTAAGACTCAAAGAGAAATACGGCAACAAATATCCGAGACTCACGGAGATCTTAAATTTTGAGACAATTGAGGCAACAAAGGTAGCTGTAAACAATGCCAAGCTGTATATTAACCGTGCCGAGGGGTTTGTTGGGATGGATCTTAAAAAGGATGATAATGCCGAGTATGTATGCGATTGCTCTGATATTGACGATATTATTGTATTCTTTAAGAACGGTAAATATATTGTTACCAAGGTTACGGGAAAGGCCTTTGTTGGCAAGAACATAATATATGCAGGTGTGTACACCAAAAA
>CAVHKR010000241.1:0-2006 GCA_963636615.1 Acutalibacteraceae bacterium
ATGTAAAGACAGATATAAACATAAAAACATACGAGATAACGAAAAAGGGGGAGACAAAAGAGTCTAAAGTGGAGATATATATGGCAATAGGTTACATTGCAAGTTTCCTTATCTATACGTTTGTCCTTATGTTTGGCAGTATGGTAATGAGGAGTGTTATTGAGGAGAAGAGCAACAGGATAGTTGAGGTTATTGTCTCATCTGTAAAACCCATGCAGCTTATGATAGGCAAGATAGTAGGGGTGGCGCTCGTAGCCTTAACACAGTTTTTTATATGGATTGCGCTCACATTGGCCATAGTTGTGAGCATAGGCTCTGCAACCGGTATATCCGGAGCCGGTAGTGTAGATAGAGAGCAGGTTCAGTTGGCAATATCAGGCCAGATGGGTGGAGATCAGATACAGGCAATAACAGAGAATATTGCAGCAGATGCAGATGGCCTGCAGTCATACCTTAATGCTATAAGGCAGGTTAATTTTGGGCAGATTCTCATGGTGTTTATCATATATTTTGTATTAGGCTATCTGCTCTATGCAAGCATGTTTGCAGCAGTAGGTGCTGCGTGTGACAACGAAGCCGATACGCAGCAGTTGGTTATGCCAATAACACTGCCACTCATAATAGGGCTGTTTATAATGCTTCATACTTTTCAGCATCCCGATAGCTTACTCTCGTTCTGGGGCAGCATAATTCCGTTTACCTCGCCTATGGTGATGATGGCAAGAGTTTCATACGGTGTTCCTTTGTGGGAGCTTGCAGTATCTGTATGCGTGCTGATTGCAACTTTTGTATTTATAGCATATCTCTCCTCTAAAATATATAGAACCGGTATTCTTATGTACGGAAAGAAAAACGGATGGAAAGAGTTGTTTAAATGGTTGAAAAACAAATAAATGATATGAAGAGACAAAGAATAGGATATTTACTTTTAATATCTCTTTTCATAGTTGGCATTGTAATGCCTTATGATACCGTGGCGTCTGAGCCGCGAGGCAAGAAGAAAAGAGGCCGGGAGATAAAGATTGAATGGTCCCAAACAAAGATAGATTCAACTTGGAATCCCTCTGTAGAGAATGCTGCGAGCCTTGTAATAAAGAGATACAAGCCCTCTGTAGATTCGTTGGATATGGTTGTAGGATATACCGCGAAGGAGCTTGGGAAAGGGGCTCCGGAGAGTCCTCTATC
Source organism: Acutalibacteraceae bacterium (assembly GCA_963636615.1). Taxonomy (GTDB): domain Bacteria; phylum Bacteroidota; class Bacteroidia; order Bacteroidales; family UBA932; genus Egerieousia. The sequence continues at coordinate 1,186 of CAVHKR010000241.1, forward strand.
TAATTTTGCGGCAGATGTTGTACGTATAATCTCCAATGATTATCTCAAATCAAAACAGTTGGGAGAGGTAGATCTTGCACTTACAAACTTTGGCGGAATAAGGACCGATATAAAAGAGGGAGCTGTGACCGTATCTGATATCTTTTCTGTTTTTCCATTTGATAACAGGCTTGTTGTAATAGATATAAGGGGCAAGTACATAAAGGAGATAATGGAGATGTTCATTGAGAATCGCAGGATGGAGGCTTTATCGGGAGTAAGACTGGTAATACATAAGGATAAGAGCTATAAGCTTACCATTGGAGGACAACCTGTAGAGGATGAAAAGTTGTACAAATTGGCAACTATAGATTTCATGCTTAACGGGGGAGACAAGGTTTATGCGTTGCAGAAATGCGAAAATGTATGTGAGACGAATATTGTTATGCGAGATGCGGTAATAAGATATTTTAAGGAGAAATGGGCAGCCGGAGAGTTGGTAGATTCAAATTGTGATGGAAGGGTTGTTTATGAATAATATAGCAACCTGTTGTTTTTAACTGTTAGAACTGTTTTTTTATGATTAATAAGATATATACTGTTTTGTTGCTTTCTCTCTTCTTGGGGGCAGGTAGCTTGTGTGCTCAGGATATTGTAATACTTCATACCAATGACACCCACAGTCAGATTGAACCTCAGACGGTTGGTGCAAACAGAGGGCTTGGCGGATATGAAAGGAGAGAAAATTATATAGAAAAGGCAAGAAAAGATTATCCTAATGTATTGTTGATGGATGCCGGAGACTATAGTCAGGGTACACCATATTTCACACTCTTTAAAGG
>CAVHKR010000242.1:0-2005 GCA_963636615.1 Acutalibacteraceae bacterium
TCCCATCTTTGACACTTGTAGAGGTGAAAAAAGACAAAAAACGCCGTTACAGACCACTGTAGGGGCGTTTTTTTAAATTTTGCAATTTGTAACTTTGTAGCTATACTACAAGCATTTTAAGATTATTTATTCTTTTTTGAAAGATTTATGATGCTTTTCATTTTCTGTTTGGCAACAATTTGAGTGTCAGTCCTGAAGCCTGCAGAACCATGGAGGTTGTTGGTAACGTCACTTCTTGTATATGCAGGAACGTATCCTTCACCGACAGCACTTATCATATTCATCTGCTGCAACGTAGAGATGATTTCGTCGGGAGTAAAATGAGACCTACCTACATTTATTTTCTTAGCCAAATACTTGTATATCAGCAAAGACAGGAAGCAGGTGAGGAAGTGTGCCTTTATCCTGTCGTCTCTCTGCAGAAAGACAGGTCTTGCCTGAAAGTCTGTCTTGGTAATTCTGAAACAGTCTTCAATTATCCAACGTCCGCCGTTGGTCTTTATGATGTCTGCGGCATTGTCCTCCAAGTCTGTGCATATACCGTAAAAGCCGTCAAAACGAGACTCCTGCTCTATCATCTCTTGGTTAAGAGAATAACTTGTGTGCTCGGCCATCTCTCCGTCCGCAGTACAACTTTCTCCTTTGATAAAGCGCTTGGGATCATTCTGACTTTTGCCCGTTTTACCTGCAACTCCCCTCTCAATAATCTTTTCCGCCCTCTCTATCTGTTTCTCTCTTATATACTTGAGATAATCCCTGTATTTGAATGAAAAGGTTACAATCAGTCTCTGTTCCAACTCCTCACCCTTTCCCATCTTTACCTTTACCCACCTCTCTCGGCAGAACAGACTGTCTGCATACTCCTTAGGGGCCAACTCCGATATATTATAAACCTGTTCAGACAGTTGCGGTTTGTCACCATCCTTGAAGTTGACTATCCTCCACCCGTCCATCTCCAAAGCCCAATCCTGCAGGTGCTTTTCCAACTTCTTCAGAGACTGTACCGTTATGAACGACCTCCCTCCAATGCTGTCACTCTTACGGTTCTCGTAGGATGACAACCCTCCGTCTGTACATACAACAACCTTTGAAAGATTGAAGTTCTCCTTCAGTTTCTCTTCCAACGGCTTGAGGGTCACCGTTTCTGCCGTATTGCCCGGATTGATGCAGAAGGCCAATGGGAAACCGTCCATGTCTGTAAACAGCCCCATCTGAACTATGGGATTGGGACGATGCTCCTTGGAATAGCCGTACTGTCTCAGCCCGCTCTCCTCCTCTGTCTCAAAGTAGTAGTTGGTACAGTCATAGTAAAGCACTTTGTCATTGCGCTTGCCAAGCTTCAGACTGTTCTTGTAGACTGCTGCCTGTATGTTGTCACTCTCCTTTGACAACAGTGACAACGCCCTGTAGACCTGATGTATATCCGCTGTCGGCTGCTCTATGAACTTCTTCGCATCATCCAATGACGACAACTTGGACCCGGGATACAGGATTCTTGTATACAGTAACATTGACAAGATGGAATTAAGGTCATATTCATTCTTGTATTTCTTCTCTATCTTCTTGCAGATCTTGTCCAACCCCAACTCATAATATACCTTCTGAAGAAACAGATAGCCAACGTTATAACTTCTCTGCTCTCCCTTCTTGATTAACTTGTTCTGTGACAACTTTATAACAACATCCCTATTCTGTTCTTTGTCTGCCTTTGTCAATGCCTTGACATACTCCTTCATCGCTTCAAGCGTATTCTCCTCTCCAAAGCGTGCTTTTACCTCTTCAAGGGTACCTAATCTTTCAACTGTGCGTGTTGAACTCTTACCGGAATCTGTCCGATAGGATTTCTGGACATAATATAATGTTGCGTTTTTTGACCTGCTTACTGTTAGTTTCATGCTATATAACCAAATATAGCTACAAAGATATAAACAAAATTTGACAATACAAAATATTTTAATACAATTATTTACATTATTTTTATTCCCGACAATGTGTCAAACTCCCG